>CBFDBL010000335.1:0-6970 GCA_965603035.1 uncultured bacterium | reverse complement strand
CCGCCGCGCCGGCCAGCACCTGGCTCGCGCGAGTGCCCGCCGCGTGCGTCTACGGCTTCTACGACCTCAACGCGCTCCAGCGCCGCCTCGTCGCGGGCCTCGTCGAGGGCCGCGACGCGTGCGCCCTGTTCCCCGGCCAGCCCGAGGCCGAGGCCTTCGCCTACGCGCGGCCCACCTTCGAGTGGTTCCTCGCCCAGGGCTTCGCGCCGCGCCCTGAGCCGGAGCCGGCGCTGCCCGACGCCCTGGCGGCCCTGCGCGACCGGCTGTTCGAGCCGGTCGGCGGCGCGGCGTGCGAGCCGGGCGAAGGCGTGCGCATCCTGTCGGCGCCCGACGAGGTGCGCGAGGTCCACGCCGTCCTGCGCTCGACGCTCGCCGCGGCGCGCCGAGGCACGAAGCTCGCGCGCGTCGGCGTGCTGCTGCGCCGGGCCGAGACCTACGCGGGCCTGTTTGCCGAGGAGTGCGCCGCGGGCGGCCTGAGGGCCTACCACCACGACCCGCCGCCGCTGTCGGCCTCCCGCGCAGGACGCAGCCTGCTCATGCTCCTGCGCCTGTGGGGCAGCGACCTCGCGCGGGCCGACGTCATGGACTTCATCACCTACGCCGATATCCCCTTCGAGGACCTCCTGGGGCTGGACGCGGACGCAGCGTCACCCGCCGACTGGGACCTGCTGTCGCTGGAGGCGGGGGTGGTGAAGGGCGCGGGCTCGTGGGCGCGGCAGCTCGGCGTGCAGCGGCGACGGCTGGCGGCCGACGCGGCGGGCGGCGAGCCGCGCGCGGCGGAGCGGCTGGCGGCGGCGGGCCGGCTGGAGCAGTTCCTGGCCGTGCTGTTCGAGGCGCTGGCAGGGGTGGCGACGGGTGGCAGGTGGGGGGCCGTGGTCGGCGGGGTGCTGGACGTCTACCGGCGGTTCGTGCGGCGCTCGGCGGAGCGGGCGGCGGTGGTCGAGGCGGTGAGCGCGCTGGCGGGGCTCGACGAGACGGGCGAGCCGGCCGAGGCGGCGACGCTGGCGCGGCTCGTGCGCGAGGTGCTCGACTCGCGGCAGCGCCGGGAGGCGGTGTTCGGGGCCGCCGGCCCCGTGGTGGTGGACTTGATGGAGGGCCGGGGGCTGCCGTTCGACGTGGTGCACGTGCCCGGCATGGTGGAGAAGGGCTTCCCCGCCGGCGCGCGTGCCGACCCGCTGCTGTCGGACCGCGAGCGGTCGTGCCTGCGCGGGGCCGGCCTGGAGCTGGGGCTGAAGCGCGAGCGGGCGAAGGAGGAGCAGTTGCTCTTCCGCCTGGCGGCTGGCGCGGCGCGGGAGCGGGTGGTGCTGAGCTGGCCGCGGCTGGAGCCGTCGCGGGGCCGGGAGCTGGTGCCGTCGCACTACCTGCTGCGTGTGGTGGAGGCGCTGACGGGGGCGCGGTGCGACTATGCGGGCCTCGGGCGGCTCGCGGGCCTCGAGCGGGTCGCCGGCCCGGGGTTCGCGCCGGCCGAGCCGGGCGCGGCGTGGCGCGAGGCGGAGTACGACCTGGCGGTCGTCCAGCGCGCGGTGGCGGCCCGCGAGGGTGACGAGATCGGCTGCCTGACGGCGCTGGCGCCGACCTTCGCGGGCGCCCTGCGAGCCGCGCGCAGTCGGTGGGGCGAGGCGCGGTTCACCGAGTACGACGGCGTGCTGCGCTCGCCGGCGGCGCGGGCCGCGCTGGCGAAGCACCTGGGGCGCATGCCGTGGCCCGTGTCGGCGACCGCGCTCGAGCGCTACGCCCAGTGCCCGTTCCGCTACTTCCTGCACGACGTGCTGAAGGTGGCGCCGCTGGCGGAGCCCGAGGCCGTGACGCGCCTCTCGGCGCTCGACCGGGGCACCCTGCTGCACGCGGTGCTCTACCACGCGCTGAGCCGCGCGCGCGAGGAGGGCTGGCTGCCGCTGACGGCCGCGCACGGCGATCGCGTGGTCGCGGCGGCGGGCGAGGACTTCGCGCGGCTGGAGTCGTCGGGCCAGGCGGGGCTGGCGGCGCTGTGGGCGGTCGAGCGCGGGGGTCTCGAGCTCGAGCTGCGGCGCTTCGTGCTCGAGGAGGCGAGCGACGCGGGGGGGTACGTGCCGGCGCACTTCGAGGTGTGCTTCGGGCAGCGGGCGCCGCTCGGGGAGGGCGACCTGGGCAGCGCGGAGGGGGTGCGGCTCGACCTTGGGGACGGGGAGGCGCTCGTGCTGCGGGGCCGCATCGATCGCATCGACGTGCGGCCCGGCGACGGCGCGGCGCGGGTGCTCGACTACAAGACGGGCACGGCGTCTGGCGCGCCGAAGGCCGACGGCTTCGCGGGCGGCACGGCGCTCCAGCTCCCGCTCTACCTGCGCGCGGCGCAGGCGCTGCTCGGCGCGGCGGCGACGGTCGAGCTGGCGGCCTATCGCTACGTCACGCGCAAGGGCGGCTACCGCACCGTGGGGTTCACGCGGGCGGCGCTCGCGGCGCGGGGCGAGGAGCTGCGGACGATCCTGCGGACGATCGCCGGGGGCATCGGGTCGGGTCGCTTCTTCGCGGGTCTGGCGGGCGCGGCGTGCGCGCGCTGCGAGTATCGTGCGGTGTGCGGCGCGGCGGCCGCGGCGGCGGCGCGGCTCAAGGCGGAGGACGCGGCTGCCGCCGCGCACCTGGCGATGGGGGGGATCGCGTGAGCGGCAGGCGCCACCGCAGCGGCCTGATCGACGGGGCGGACCGCGAGCGGGCGCGCACCGAGCTGGGCACGAGCTTCGCCGTCGAGGCCGCCGCCGGCGCGGGCAAGACGACCGTGCTCGTGGACCGACTGCTCAACCTCGTCGGCCAGGGCCTCGCGCCGCTCGACGACATCGTCGCCATCACGTTCACCGAGAAGGCGGCGGGCGAGCTCAAGGTGCGCCTGCGCGACGAGCTGGAGCAGGCGCTGGCCGCCGCGCCCGGGCCGGAGGTCGAGGCCCGCTACCGCCAGGCGCTCGACGCGCTCGGGCACGCGCCGATCGGCACGATCCACGCCTTCTGCGCGAGCCTGCTGCGCGAGCGGCCGGTCGAGGCGGGGGTGGACCCGCAATTCGCGGTCGCCGACGAGCTGTCGAGCTCGCTGCTGCGCGAGCGGGTGTGGCAGGGCTGGCTGGAGGGCGAGCTGGCCGCGGGGCACCCCACGCTGCTGCGGGCCGTCGCCCACGGCATGGCGCTCGAGGACCCAGCGGGCGGGCTCTACTGGCTGGCGAACAGGATGCTCGGGTGCCGCGACCTGCTCGGCGGGCTGCCGCCGCGGCCCGAGGGCGGCTCGGGCCTGCGCGAGTTCCTCGCCTACGCTCGCCCCAAGCTCGCCGTCCTCGTGGACCAGCTCGACTCCTACTGCAAGCCCGAGGCCAGCACGAAGTACCGCGACGCGATGGAGAGCGCCCGCCGCTCGCTCGTCCTGGCCGAGGGCCTCGACGACGCCCAGGCCGAGGCCCTCGTCGCCCACCTCGCCTTCCCGGGCCGCTTCCCCGGCAAGAAGCACTGGAGCCGCCCCGAGAGCCGCGACCTCGCCAAGGCCGTCCACGACGAGCTCCGGGGCCGCCTGCCCGAGGTGCAGGCCGCCATCGGCGGCGACCTGGCGGCCGCGTGTGCCGAGGCCGTCGCAGGCTTCATCGACGCCTACCGCCAGGCGAAGGCGGCCGAGGGGGTGCTCGACTTCGACGACCTGCTGCTGGTGGCCCGCGACATGCTGGCGGGCAGCCGCGAGGCGCGGGACCACTTCAAGGCGCGGTTCCGCTACCTGCTCGTCGACGAGTTCCAGGACACGGACCCGCTCCAGGTCGAGATCGTGTTCTTCCTCGCCGAGCGTCGGGGCGCGCACGCCGCGGCGTGGGACGCGGTGGAGCCCGAGCCGGGCAAGGCGTTCATCGTCGGCGACCCGAAGCAGTCGATCTACCGGTTCCGCCGCGCCGACATCGAGATCTACGAGAAGGCGAAGGAGACCCTGGCGCGCCACGGCGCCCAGCTCATCCTGTCGCAGAGCTTCCGCCCGCTGCGCTGGCTGGCGCGGGTGGTGAACGGGATCTTCGCGCGGGTGATCCGCAGGCCCGACGAGGGCCGCTACCAGCCGGACTACGTGCCGCTGCACCCGCACCGCTCTGCGGCGCCCGATCGTGCGGAGGTGGTGGTGCTGCGTCCGCCGCCCGATCTGGCGTCGGAGTCGTGGCGGCAGGGCGACTACCGTCGCGCCGAGGCGCGGTGCGTGGCGGCGATGGTCGGTCGGCTCGTCGGCGAGGGCTGGGCGGTGTACGACAAGGAGACGGGCGCGCCGCGGCCCGTGGGCTACGGCGACGTGGCGCTGCTGGCGCGGACGTTCACGGCGTCGGACATCTACGCCGACGAGCTGGCGGCCGCGGGCGTCCCGCTGCGCATCGTGGGGGGCAAGCACTTCTACGTGGCGAGCGAGATCCACAGCCTGGTGGCGCTGCTCAAGGCGATCGACAACCCGCACGACGGCCTGTCGGTCGTCGCGGCGCTGCGGGGGCCCTTCCTGGGGGTGTCGGACGACGAGCTGCTCGTCGCGCGCTGCGCGCACGGGCCGCTGAGCTACCTGGCCGACGGGTGGGACGGGCCGGTGGGCGAGGCGATGGCGGTGCTGCGCGAGTTCCACGCGCGCCGCAACGCGGAGCCGCTGGCGCTGCTCCTGGGGCGGCTGCTCGAGCGGACGAAGGCCCTCGAGCTGGCCTGCCTGCGTCCCCGCGGGGCGCAGCGCGTGGCGAACCTGTTGAAGATCGTCGCGCGCGCGCGCCAGCTCGAGGCCGCCGAGCGGGTGAGCTTCCGCGGCTTCGTCCGCTGGCTCGGCCGGCTCCACGAGACGGAGGCCGACGAGACCGAGTCGCCCCTGCTCGAGGACGCCGCGGACCGGGTGCAGTTCCTGACCGTCCACCGCTCGAAGGGGCTCGAGTTCCCCGTCGTGTTCGTCGTCGACATGTCGTCGGGCGGCGGTCGCGGCTCGCGGTTCGTCGTGCTGCGCGAGCGGGCGCCGTCGGCCGGGCAGTTTGCCTTCTACCTCGGGCGGAAGGAGCGGGCGGCGCGGACGGCGACCTGGCCTGGGGAGGCCTACGAGCGGGTGCGCGCGGACGCCGAGGAGGCCAGGCTCTTCTACGTGGCGACCACGCGCGCGCGGGACCTGCTGTTCCTGCTGCCGGGCTGGGGTGCGGGGTCGTCGGGCGGCTTCACGCGGTTCCTGCCGGCGGGGCTGGTCGAGGGCGAGCCGGCGTGGGGCGCGACGACGGAGTGTGGCCTGGTGTACGACACGCGGACGCTCGACCTGGCGGAGCGGCCCGGGCGCCCCTTCCGGGTGGCGCCTCCGGTCGGCGCGGGTCTGGCGGCGGCGGCCGCGGAGCGGCTGCGGGCGCGCGAGCGCTGGCGGACGGCGGTGGGCGAGCAGCTCGCGGCGGCGGGGGAGGGCATCGCCTGGCGGACGCCGTCGCGCCTGAGCGACGAGGTGCTGTCGGCGCCCGAGGAGGCGGCGGCCGCGGGGTCGGGGGGCGAGGGGCGGCTGGTTGGCTCGGTGGTGCACAGGTGCCTCGAGCAGCTCGGCGAGAACGCGGGGAGCGAGGTCGGCGCGGTGGTGGCGGCGGAGGCGCGGAAGGCGTATCTGGCGGCGGGCGCGAGAGATAGAGCCGCCGCGCTGGTCCGCAGGGCCTTGGAGATGCCCGTGATGGCCCGGGCGCGGGCCGCCGAGGCGCGCTACCACGAGCGGGGCGATGGATCTGCTGATCGTCGAGCGCGACGGGGTGGTGGTGGTGGATTTCAAGACCGACTCGGTGGCGGCCGAGGAGGAGCTGGCGCGTCGCGCCGCGGCCTACCGCCGCCAGGTGCTGACCTACGCGGTGGCGGCCGACACGTTGCTTTGCAAGCCGGTGAAGGAAGTGGTATTATGCTTCGTGTCGGCTGGGCGGGAGTGGGGAATCCCCGTCACCGAGTCGCTCATAGAGGAAGCCGCTGCGTGGGTGGCGGCACAGGGGTGAGTTGAACCGGGCATGCGGCGTCTGCTCATCACGCAACTCTCCGACCTGCATCTGGGCGCGAGCTTGTCGGGCGGGCGGCTCGCCCTGCCGCCGCGCAAGGCCGAGCAGCGGCGTGCCGAGCGCAGGGCCTGCCTCGAGCGCTTCGCCCAGCACGTCCGGGGCAGCCGCCCCGACATGGTCCTCATGCCCGGCGACCTGTTCGACAGCCCCGAGCCGAGCATCGACGACCTCAATTTCCTGATCGCCATGGCCAACCTGATGGGCCCGACCCCCGTGTTCGTGGCGCCCGGGAACCACGACGGCTACGCAGCGTCGAGCGGCTACAACCCGCACAGTGCGCTCTACCAGAGCCGGGGCGGCGGGCCGAAGTGGGGCAGCCACGTCCGCGTGTTCACCGGCGAGGCCTTCGAGACGCTGCCCATGCCGCACCATCCCGATGTGACGGTGACGGCCGCGGCCTTCCACCGCCACACGCCCGACGGCCGGCGCGCGCTCGCCGAGCTGGCGCCGCCGCCGCCCGACGGCTGCCACATCCTGCTCTTCCACGGCTCGCTCCAGAACTACCCGCGCCAGGGCGCCGACAAGGAGGTCCTGCCCTTCACCGCCGAGGAGCTCGCGGCCGCGGGCTACGCCTATGCCGCGGTCGGCCACTACCACCGCGGCGGCCCCATCGTCGGCGAGGCGGGCCGCGTGCTCGGCGCCTACGCCGGCGCGCCCTTCGCCGCCGGGCTCGACGACGAGGGCGCAGGCACCTGGCTCGAGGTCCAGCTCGACCCGCGGCAGCCGCTCGCCGACGACGCGCTCGCCTGGCACCGCTGCGACCCGCGGGCCGTCCGACGCGTCGCGCTCGACGTCACCGGCCTGACCGACACGACGGCGCTCGAGCATCGCCTCGACCAGGCGCTCGCCGAGGCCGGGGCGGCGGACGACGACATCGTGTACGTCGAGCTCGCCGGGCGGATCACCCGCGGGATCGGGTTCGGCCCCGAGCCGGCGCTCCGCGAGCGCTTCTT
>CBFDBL010000334.1:0-7000 GCA_965603035.1 uncultured bacterium | reverse complement strand
AGCCGTCGGTCTTTCCCCGCCAGGGGTCAGGGAAGGAGAGATTCCTCGACTTCGCCCGCTCGGCAGCGGGCTGCGCTCGGAATGACGGTCTGGGGACGCTGCCGTCCTTCCAGGACCGGGGTTGTGGTACGCGCGGGTTCCGGCGGCTGAAGCCGCCGGCCAAGTCCTGTCAGCCCTTCGGGCTTGGGGGGAGAGCGGTCCGCCTGAAGGCGGGACTACGTACCTGCCTGCGGCGGGCAGAGAGGAGGGTCCGGGTCGTGGGTCTGTCGCCGCCTTGCGGCGGTTGGTAGTGCCGCCTTCAGGCGGAGGGGGAAGAGGAGAGGAGAAGCCCGCCTGAAGGCGGAACTACGTACCCGCCTGCGGCGGACAGAGAAGAGGGTCGCGAGGGGAGGGGCGGTCAGGAGCGTGCGGCGGCGGCGATGGCGCGGGCGGAGGCGAGCGTGGCGGGCTCGCGGCGGACGCTGTGGCTGATGCCGCAGTAGCGGTTGCAGTGGCGCATGGCGTTGCGGATCGGCTCGGCGTAGTCGTACCAGAAGTACCGCAGGTCGCCATACTCGCTGAGGCGGAACCTGGGGAAGCTGGTGGAGAAGCACAGGCCAGCGGTCCCGTAGAGGTCGACGACCACGTTGCGCTCGTAGGCGTTGCAGATGTGCTCCTGGGTGCCGGCGCGGCCGTGCCATCCCTTGTGGGCGTTGCGGTTGTCGTGCACCGAGCGGCAGTACATGACGACCTGGCGGATCCAGGCGGGGTTGAGCTCGAGCGCGTACTTGGCGTTGCAGGCGCGCAGGACGGCCTCGAGCGCCTCGGGGTCGGTGATGTGGTGTCGCGCGAAGAAGTCGTCGCGGCCGCTCTGGCCGAACGTGGGCTGGAGGAAGTTGAGCTTGAGCTTGTCGGCGCCGAGGTCGTTGAGCACGAAGTCGTAGAAGGGGTCGAGCTGCCTGTAGTTGCCGTCGTGGACGAGCGCCATGGCGTAGATGGGTGTCTGGCGCTCGGGGTGTCTCTCTCTCGCGTCGAGCAGGAGCCCGAGCGCGTCGACCGCCATTCGGAACGCGCCGGGCACCCCGCGGGTCGCGTCGTGCTGCTCGGCGATGTGGCTGTTGAGCGAGACGGTCAGCTCGCTCGGCCCCTCGGCGAGCAGGCGGTCGGCCATGCGCGGCTCGCGGATCCGGGTGCCGTTGGTCACCGAGAGGCTGCGCAGGCCGTGGCGCGCGCACTCGGTCGTGATGGCGAAGTAGTGGTCGAGGTCGAGCAGGCTCTCGCCGCCGCAGATGACGACCGTGCCGTGCGGGCTGAGCCCTGCGAACTCGTGGAGGACCGCACGCTGGCGCTCCCAGGGCATGTAGCGCTCCTTGCCGCGGTCGTTGGCCTTCCAGATGGCGCAGTGCTGGCAGCGCAGGTTGCAGCGGTTGTTGACGTGGACGAACAGGAAGCGCGGCGGGTGGGCGATGCTGGAGCGTGTCTCGGCGGGGGGCGCGGGCTCGGCGGCCGGCCTGGCGGCGGGCCGCGCTGGCGGCGGGTCCTTGTGCAGGCCGTTGGGGCAGCGGAACTGGCCGCGGCGTGGCCGGTCGTAGTAGCGGCGGTTCGAGATGCTGTGTGGCACGGCGTGGTGGTAGAGGTGGAGGGCGCGGCTGGTGTCCGTGACGGTGCGGGGGCGCAGGCCTGCGAGCTGGAGGCGGAGGCCCAGGTCGAGGTCCTCCTCGCCCCATCCCTCGAAGGCCTCGTCGAAGCCGTTGACCCGCTCGAACGCCTCGCGCGGCATCGACGCCTGCATGCCGATCATCTGGAACCTGCGCATGCGGCGCTCGGTGCGCAGGATCCACATCCTGCGCAGCTTCCTGCGGAACTTCGCCGCCGCGGTCAGCAGCTTCCCCACACGCGGATCCTCGGGCCCCGGCCACGCCTCCTCGAGCCGGCCCTCCCGCACAAGCTGCTCGGTGACCCGCGCCGTCTCGCCAGGCGTGAGCCGCACGCCGTAGCCGCTGACCCAGTGCCGAGGCCCGGCCAGCTCGAGGTGCCGCTCGAGCACGTCGGGGTAGAGCACGGCGTCGCCGTCGGTGAAGAACAGGTAGTCGCCCGTCGCCTGGCGTACGGCGTTGTTGCGGTTGGCTGCCACGCGGAAGCCCGCGTGCTCCTGGCGGGCGTAAAGCACTCGCAGCGGCGAGCGCGCGATCAGCTCCTCGATCGCGCGCAAGTGCTCGGGCGCCGACCCGTCGTCGGCGATGACGACCTCGTAGGGCCGCACCGTTTGCATCTCCAGCGACGCCAGCGACAGCCGCAGCGACTCCGCACGGTCATGGGTCGTCACGATCACCGACACGGACCACACGCCGTCTCCCCCACGCTGACATGACCATGCGGACGGGTATGCTGGTGGCCCGGCCGCCCTCCCGCCACCGTCGGCTTGCGGTTGGCGGCGGCTGGGGCCGAAGCGCCCCGAACGGTCCCAGGCTCTGCCTGTTCCCCGGCCCGTTCCCACTCCATTCTACCCGAGCGCCGCGCGAGTGCAAGCGCGCCGCGCACCCGGCAGCGGCCAGCGCCGCCGCCACCAGCACCTTCGCAGCCTTCCCCAGCCCGCGTTCGCGGCCAACGGCCATCGGCAGCTCCATGGCACAGATCCCCATCCTCGAGGGTAGCACCCGTTCCCGGCCCGTAGCCTAAGCGTCCCGCTTGCGGGCGCTGAGCACCATCGAGACGCTCGTCGGCACGCGCGCGCCGGTCTGCTGGCTCGTCGTGCCGCGGAGCGAGCGACCCGGGGCTATGCCCGGAGTTGTCGGCAAAGGTGAGCCCACGGCAGAGCGCTGGGGTGTGCGCAGACCGAGTGCGCCTCCCCACAACGTGCGCGCACGACGCGCAGAGCCCTCGACCGAGGACTCTACTTCACCGTCACCTCCAGCCCCTCCCTGTCGAACACGACGTTCACGCTGTCGGCGAAGTGCTGCGGGTCGCGGACGAAGGCGAGGTAGTGGGCGAGCCGCTTCGCGCAGTTGACGCTGTTGTGTGCGAGGACGAGGCTGCCGGGGTGGAGCTTGTCGAGCGCTGCCTGGAGGATGGTGAGGTAGATGCCCTTGCCGATCGCCGGCCCGCCGTCGGCGGGTAGTCGCGGCAGACGTCGATGGCGTCGGCGGCGACGACGCGGGCGACGGCGGTGGGGTCGATGCGTCGGACGTTGCGCTCGGCGCGCTCGGCCTCCTCGGGCTTGATCTCGACGCCGATGCAGGCCTGTGCCGCGTAGCAGGCGCCGGGGCCGACGGCCGCGCCGGCGTTCGAGATGAAGGTGTTGCCGCAGAAGACGCCCGCGGCGACCATGTGCTGCGGCTGCGCGATGGCGCTGATCGCGTAGAGCAGGCGCTGCATGCGGGGGGTGATCGCCGTCCACGGGATCTCGAACTGCTCGGCCACCGCCGCCCGATGGGCGAGGAACCGCTCGCGGTCGTAGTCGCCATGGGGCAGCGCCCCCGCCTCGACGAGCGCGGCGAGCGCCGCGTCCACCACCGCCATCTCCCGCTCCGGCGGCTCCACCGCCCGGTGCGGCTCGCGGTAGACCATCTTGTAGCTGTCCCAATCGTCCGCGCGATAAACCCGGGCCATGGCATTACCCCGTGCAAGCATGGATGAGTGGATGGGCGGATGGATGGAGGGAAGAGGACGCGTGCGGCGGTCTCCTCCTTCTCCGCCTCCTCCATTCCTCCATGCATCCATTCCTCCATCCCGTCCTCACGCTGGCCGCCCATTGTAAGCGTCGCGTTCCAGCGTGCAAACCACGCATCCGCCGGCTATAATGTGGGGGACGACAGGGACGATCAGGAGATGGAGCCATGACCTATCGCGGCCACGTGGAGAACGGTGTGATCGTGCTCGACGAGCCGGCCGATCTGCCGGAGGGCGCCTCGGTGCGCGTGGAACTCACCGATGATGAGCGCCGCCCGACACAGGCCGACAAGTTGCGCCATGTGATCGGCACCATCGACGGCCCGCCCGACCTGGCCAGGAACCACGACCATTACGCACATGGGAAGCCGAAGCGATGAGCAGCCATTCTGCATCTCCCCCATGCTGCGAGGCCAGATGTCCTCTCCTGCCGCCGTAGCCTCCGTCCATCCATCCATCCATCCTTTCGCCTCACCGCACCCTCACTCCATGGAACCCCAGCATCGGCATCACCCGCTCGACGTCCATCGGCGCCATGGCGGGGTTCATGCCCCAGGCGCCGTGGACGACGGCGTCGCCGGCGAGCGGGCGGGCGAGCGCGAGCACCACCGTGTGGTCGCCGGGGTAGACGATGCGCTCGACGGGCACGGCGCCGTCGGCGTCCTCGACGCGGAAGGGGTTGGCCTCGGGGTCGTTGGAGCCCATGCGGCTGGTGACGGGCGCGAAGGCCAGCTCGAGCGCCTTGCCGTCGTGGGTGGGCTTCGCGGAGCGGATGTCGGGCGCCAGGTGGTGGACGGGCTTGCCGTACACGGCGCCGAGCGCCGCGCGGGCCATGCGCTCGCCGAGCAGCAGGTTGCCGCCGGGCGCCGTGTGGATGCCGTCGGCGAGCGGGAGGTCGAGCGCGGGGACGACGGCCACGCCCTCGAGCGTCGTGGCGGCCTGGCGCTGCGCCTCGCGGACGAGCGACCAGGTCGCGTCGTTCCACTCGGCCTCGATGCCGTAGACGCGGTTGAGCTGGACGGTGAGGACGGGCAGGTCGGGCGCGTCGAGCGCGCGGCGCCACGCCCCGACGGCGGCGGCGAAGCGGTCGGCGTACGTCTCGGCCAGCTCGCGGGTCCCGGTGTCGCTCTCGCCCTGGTACCACACGATGCCGCGCACGCGGCCGCCGACGAGCCCGATGCAATGGACCATGTTGTCGAACAGCGGCGCGCCGCCGGGCTCCTGGGGGTTCCAGGCCGCGAGTGCGGAGCCGCCGAGCGAGGTCTGCACGAGGCCGATGGGGTGGCCCAGCTCGGCCTGGAGCAGGCGGGCGAAGTGCAGCCACGGCGCGTGAGCGGGGTTGCCGCCCTCGCGGTTCACCGGGTGGGCGGTGTCGGTGGAATCGTTGAGCGGGTGGGTGGCGAGTGCCCAGGTCTCGTCGTTGCGGAACAGGTGGACGCCGAGCGCGGGCGGGTCGGCGTAGGGGCCGCGCCCGTAGCCCGCGGCATTGCTCTGGCCCGCGATGACCCACAGGTCGCCGACGCCGAGGAAGTGGCGCAGGTCGCCGCGGGCGGACCACTCGCCGGCGAGGTTCTCCGGGGGGTTGAGTCGGGTCTCGAGCCGGTAGAGTCCGCCGGCGGGGACGCGCTCGAGCGTCGTCGCCCAGGTGCCGTCGGGCCGGGTGAGCGCCGGCTGCCAGTCGAGGCAGCGGGAGATGGCGACGCCCGTGTGCTCGGCGACGAGCCGGACCTCGACGGTGCCGTTCGTCTCGGCGCTCCAGCGGCCTGCGAGCGCCATGGCCGCTGTGCCGTCGCGGCCTTGCTGGAGGATCTGCCAGTCGCTCGGGCCCTGGTCGAGGACGGCCCCCGTCTGCTCGGTCGTCATGGCGTAGTGCTCCTTCGGTGTGGTCGGCCATTGTAGTACCGCCCACCGCGCGGCGCAAGGCGCGCACGGCAGAGAAGACCAGGCAAGAGGATCGGGGACGCGGAACTCGCGCTCGTCCCTACGCTCCGCGTGGGGACGCAGGGACCGCCGCTCCGCGGCACGATGACTTCCCCCGGCAGAGCCGCGGAGCGGCGGCGGACGGACTTGCCCGCGGCGTCGAGCGCCTCGGGCTTGGCGAGCTCGGCGGCGATCTGGTCGTCGAGCAGGGCGACCATCTGGTCGGGTGTGGTGGCCACGCTGGGCTCCGCCCATGAGAGAGGCCGTGCAGAGGGTGCAGGCCCCTGCACGGCCTGGCGAAGAAGAAGGACACACGTCCGACGATCAGCCTACCGTCGGCCGTCGCGGATCGTCAAGGGGAAACCACGCGGGACAGGCGGGTTCTCCCGCATGTGGGAATGCGCAGGTCAATCATGCTGCGCGAGGCGCTGCGCGAGTCTGGTCTGGGCCTTGGCGCTCTCTCTTGTGATTGCGGCGCCCTTGTGGAATACTGGGCGGCGTTCCGCGTGACATTTGGGGCAGAAAAAGGAGGATTCGCTTCCATAGTTCATCCGCAAGATCGCCTGATCATTCTCCCAGCACACAAGACAGTATGGCACCTGCTCTAAGCTCTGACCGTCTGGAGCGATCCGGAACATGACACCCTCTGCCCGGATGAACTCACGTTCCCTATCCGCCTTCCTCTCTAGCTCCTTGACGCGGTCGCGCAGCCGGTCCCGCTCCTCGCGGATGACGTTCATCCTCTCGAGGAGATCCTGGCTCTCGACCATGGCTTCGATGGCGAGCTTGTGGAGCTCGACGTATTCCTTCGGATGGTCCAGGATCTTGCGGGTGAGCTCGCCGAAGATGGACATGGGTTGGCGCCTCCGTTCAGTCGGTTCACGATGAACGTTTGAGTTTCCAGAGGAGATGAAGTGGGGAACTGCGCAGAGCCGTTCTCTCCCGCAAGAGCTTAGCAAGGCTCTTGACGGCGCTGAGAGATGCAGCGGACCCAAGGACGACATCGGCAAGAACGATCGGCGCAGCCGTACCCGCGAGGGCGCCGATCAGTACAGACCCTGCCACCAGACCAAGACAGCCGGCGATCTCCACGTAGCGCTGTACATTCGCCTCGCGGAGCTTCCGCCCAAGGTCGCGGAGGGGCTCGTCGAAGTGCTTCTCCTTCAGTTGCCTGATGTCACGTTGATTGGCCCCGGCAGCAAGGGCCTCGCCCGCGTCTATGGCGAACTTGTCGAAGACAGTCCTCAGAGCCGCGAGTTCGTCGCGGTGTTTGGCTCGCTGCTCCATGATCACGCCGACCGGCACGTTGTCGAGGAACGGCAGATCCACGTCGGTCAGCGCCTTCGCGGTTGGGTAATCCTGTGCACACCTCGCTTCGACTGCAATAGCGTTGAAGAGCTCCCACGCGGTCTGGCTGTCGCTGATGACAGAA
>CBFDBL010000333.1:0-7012 GCA_965603035.1 uncultured bacterium | reverse complement strand
CGGCGAGGGGGCAGGCGGGCGGAGCACCGGTGCGGAGGGCGCGGGAGAAGTCCTCGATCTCGGCGCGGTAGGTGTTGATCCGGCGGAAGCGGACCCCGCGCTCGCGGCTGACGACGCGCTGCTGCTGGGCGTCGTAGGCGCCGGCCTCGGCGGCGACGAGCCGGACCGTGCCCCCAGGGGCCTGGCCGATCGTCCCTTCGCAGCGGATGCTGCCGGCCGAGCCGTAGAACTCGAGGACGTTCTTCGAGGACTCGTCGGGCACGTTGAACAGGGTGTCCACGACCCCCATGGCGCCGCTGGCGAAGCGGAAGGTGACGAGCGCCGTGTCCTCGCTCTTGTACCTCTGGACGAGATTGCCCATGAAGGCGTGGACCTCGACGGTGCGGCCGAGGAACATCTCGAGCAGGTCGAAACAGTGGTTGCCCATGTCGATGAACGAGCCGCCGCCGCCGAGCCTTGGGTCCTGGCGCCAGGCGCCCTCGATCGGTGGGTACCAGCAACTGAGCTGGGCGCGGCCCATGACAGGCGTGCCGATGGCGCCTTGGTCGATGAGCTGCTTGATCTTCTGGTGGGCGCCGTGGTGACGCATCATGAAGCCGGTGCCGACGGTCACGCCCTTGCGCTTCGCGGCCGCTGCGATCTTGCGGGCCTCGGCGGCCGTCATGGCGACGGGCTTCTCGATGAGCGCATGCTTGCCCGCCCCGATCGCCGCGAGGGCCTGCTCGGCGTGGACGTAGGCGGGGGTGGCGATGTAGACGGCGTCCACGTCGTCGCGGGCCAGCAGCGCGTCGAGCTCGGTGGTCCAGGCCACGCCGCCGAGCTCGGCGGCGACCTCGCGCGCCGCCCGCGCCTCGATGTCCATCACCGCGACGAGCTTCGCCCCGCGCGCCGGCACGATGCCCTCGGGGATGGTCCTGCGCCGTGCGATGCCGCCGGCGCCGATGACGCCCCAACCGATAGCCATGGGTCAGCCTCCTCACAATCGGCAATTGGCAATCGGGAATCGGCAATCTACCGCCGATAGGCGGCCAGGCACTTCTTGACGGCTTGGACGACCAGGCGCATCAGCGCCATCTTGTAGGTCGGCTGGAGGGTGTAGAGGACGAGGGTGCGCTCCTCGAGCCAGGCGGCGTTGGGGCAGTGGACCTTCTTGTAGTGGGTGGCGGCCTTGCGAGCCTTGGGGTCGCCGAAGGGGTAGTTGTGGCGGCCGAAGCCGCGCCGCTTCTGGTAGGCCTGCTCCTTGTAGCTCTGGGGCCAGAAGACGGGGCCGCAGGGGATGCCCTCGGCGTTGAGCGCGGCGACGAACTCGCGGATCGTGCAGGTGAGCTTGCCGATGTCGAGCACGACGGGGTAGACCCAGAAGCCGTTCTCGACCCTCGGGGGCCTGTGGGGCGGGAGGTAGCGGATCTCGGGGATGGGGGCGAGCTGGGCGTTGAGGAAGGAGCCGAGCTGTCGGCGGCGCTTGAGGTTCCACTTGTCGATCCGCTCGAGGTGGTGGATGCCGAGGACGCTCTGGATCTCGGTCATGCGGTAGTTGAAGCCGACGCGGTTGTGGATGTAGGGGAGCTTGGCTTCGAGCTCGAGCAGGCGCATCCGCTCCTTGACGTCGTAGCCGTGGTCGCGGAAGGAACGGCACTCCCACGCCACCTCCTCGTCGTCGGTGGTGACCATGCCGCCCTCGCCGCCGGTGGTGAAGGTCTTGCTCTGGCAGAACGAGAAGGCGTTGACGTGGCCGATGGAGCCGACCTTCCTGCCGCGCCAGGTCGCGCCGTGGGCCTCGGCGGCGTCCTCGACGACCCAGAGCTTGTGGCGGCGGGCGATGCGCATGATGGCGGTCATGTCGCACACGTTGCCGTAGAGGTGGACGGGGATGACGGCCTTGGTCCTGCGGGTGATGGCGGGCTCGATGGCCTTGGGGTCCATGCAGTGGTCCTTGCGGCGGACGTCCACGAAGACGGGCACGGCGCCCGCCTGGCAGACGCAGAAGCTCGACGCGATGAACGAGTAGGGCGTGCAGATGACCTCGTCGCCGGGGCCGATGCCCAGCCCCGCGAGCGCGACGTGGAGGACGCTGGTGCCGCTGGAGGTCGAGATGGCGAAGCGGGTGCCGCACCAGGCGGCGAACTTCTCCTCGAACTCCATGCCGCGCGAGCCGGTCCAGTAGTTGACCCTCCCGGAGCGCAGTGTCCGCGCGACGTCCTGGATCGCCCTCTCGGGGAACCAGGGCCATTGGGGCCAGGGCTCGGAGCAGACCGGCTTGCCGCCGTCGATCGCCAGCGTCTCGGCCATTGCCGTTCCTCCTGTCCGCGGGGGCTCTGCGACACAGTCCCGTGCACGGTCGGAGCTTAGCGCGCGGCGCCGCGTGGGTCAAGGCGCGCGCCGCGCCCTGCTGCGAGGGCCACCAGTTCAAGGCCGCCTGCCAGTGCTGGCCACGTCCTCGCCCGGCCCCGTGCCGCTTCCCGCGCGGGGCAGGCGGCAGCCCCGGCGCGCCGCCACCCGGCGACAAAACCCCGAGAAGTTCTTGACATTTGCCTAACACTTGTGTACCTATAATCTAACGTTTTCCCCGACCCATGGCCCCGAACGCAAGCGCGTGCGTCTGTGCGCCGCTTGCCGAGGGCCTGTGCAGCCTGCCGCGTGGCGGGGCGCAGCGCCTGACAGCAGCATCCTGCGAGCAAGGAGGACACGGCGGCCCGGACAAGCGGGAGGGAAGCCGCGACGACGATGACCCGGCCCTGGTGCCACGTGGCCGGCGCGTCTGGCGCGCCGCCGCCCCGAGCGGGGGACGGCGGGCCCTAGGCCCGGCGGCACCACGCCACGGTTCTGAAGGAGGCCCGAAGCCTATGTCAGCGAAGACCGCGTCGATCGCGCTCACCCTGGTGCTGGCCCTCGGTCTGGCTGTGCTCGCCGGCGAGCCCCCGCCCGAGGCCCCGCCGCCCGAGACCCCCGTCGCCGAGCCGGGGCCCGAGAGCTACGACTTCTTCGACCAGCTCAAGCACATCGAGGCCGCCGGCATCGTCTTCAAGTTCGGCGGCGAGGCGCGCTTCCGCTACCAGTACTGGGACGACTACGACATCGATGAGTACCGGCCGCTGGACGGCCGCGGCGGCCGCAGCGACGGCTTCTTCGACACCCGCCTGCTGCTGAACGTCGAGGCCCAGCTCAACGAGCAGATCAGCGTGTTCGTCGAGGGCATCGACGCGCGCCGCCAGGGCTACGCCGACGGCAGGTTCGGCGCCTTCGGCGTCGCCACCCGCCCCGTCGTCTATCACCCGGGGCACAACCACTTCGACCTCCACCAGGCCTGGGTCCTCATCCAGAGCCCCGCCGGGCTGCCCGTCGTCTTCAAGCTCGGCCGCCAGAGGGTCGAGCTCAACAGCAACCCGCTCGGCAGCGGCCGCATCCTCGGCAATCAGATGTGGCGCAACTCGCCCCAGGTCTTCGACGCCGCACTCATGATCATCCCCGCCGACCCCGTCACCATCGCCGCCTGGGCCGGCAAGGCCGTGCTCTTCCCCGACAGGGACAGCTACGACCGCGTCCTCAGCCGGTTCGACTACTACGGCGTCTACACCATGTGGCAGGTCCCAGGCCTCGACGCCTGCGACCTCTACTGGATGTACCTGCGCCAGGACCAGGACCTGCTGGTGCCCGGCGACCTCGAGATCCACGCCATCGGCATCCGGCTCGAAGGCACCATCGCCGAGAACCTCAAGTGGGGCATCGAGCACGTCCAGGAGTTCGGCGACGTCGGCCCCTTCACCCTCCAGGCCTGGGCACTGCACACCGAGCTCGGCTACACCCTCGCCGGCCTGCCCTGGACCCCGACCGTCGCCGTCGAGTACAACCACGCCACCGGCGACAGCGGCGGCCTGACCGGCGACAGCCAGCTCAACACCTTCTTCACCTGGTTCCCCAACTACCACGGCATGTTCGGCATCATGGACATGTTCCAGTGGTCGAACATGGAGCACTACAAGGTCGGCTGCAAGCTCAGCCCGGCCGAGCGGGTCTCGCTGGAGGTGGCGGGCCACGTCTTCTACCTCAACGAGACGGGCGACCGCTGGTTCATGGGCCGCAGCCACGTGCCGGCCCCGCTCGGCGGCAGTGGCGCCGTGGGCCGCGGCCCGGGCGGCAGCGACCGCGTCGGCGAGGAGATCGACATCGTCGTCACCGTGGACGTCAACGAGCACTGCACCGTCGAGGCGGGCTACGCCCACTTCTTCGATGAGAGCTACATCAGCGACACGGGCCTCTCCGGCGGCGCCGACTTCGGCTACGTCATGACCACCCTGCGGTTCTGACCGCGCCATCGCACTCACCCCGCGGCGTGGGGCGGGGCCCCCCCCGCCCACCCCCCCCGGCAGGGCGCGGCGCCCCGCCCCGTGCCCGTGGGGGGGCGCGGGGGGCGCCCACGGCTCGACGGGTCACCATTCCTGAGGGCTTGCCCCGGGGATATAATGCCCGGGAGGGGCGAGAGTGGAGACCCACCCGTGGCGCCGATGAGCCTGTTCGCCGCGCTCGCGCTCGCGCTCGCCGCCTCGGCGCCGGCCGGCGTGCCCGTGCTGCCGACGACACGGCTCGCGGCCTTCGTCGTGGTCCGCACGCGCGACGGCATGCAGGCTGGGCGCCGCCTGCGCTTCGACGACGGGCAGTTCCTGGTCGAGGAGGGCGGCCGGATCGCGAAGGTGGCCGACGCCGACGTCGTCCACATCGCCTTCGTCCCGTCGCTCGACGGCCCGCCGCTGAGCATGGCCGGCGGCCTGGCCCTCCGCCTGGCCGCACCCGCGCGCGCGCGGCGGCTCTTCACGCGCCGAGGCGACCTGCTCGAGGCGCTCCTGCGCTCCGGCGGCATCTTCTTCGTCGGGCCCGACGAGGTCGTCAGCGGCTTCCCGCGGTTCGTCCGCCAGGTCGCCGACGCCGAGCTCACGGGCGTGCTCTGCCACGAGATGGTGTGGCTGAGCCGGCAGCGCAAGCAGGAGCGCCAGGCGCTGCGCCTGCTCGGCGAGGCGGCGAAGGAGCTCCACGGCTCCGACCGCGGGTTCGTCTGCGCGCTGATGCGGACGGCGCTGCTCTACGCCACGAGCGATCCGCGCGCCAAGGACGAGATGGGGAAGCTCTTCGAGACCTACCGCGAGCGCGGCAACGAGCTGCTGCGCTTCCGCGCCGTGGTCCTCGGCGGGTTCCCCCGCGGCCGCCGCGGCCGCCCCAACGGAGGGCCCGAGCCCTCGCACGAGCGCCCGCACGGCCTGCCCAGCCGCCCCGACCTCACGCCGTCGCCCTGAGCGGCCGCGCCGGCGACTTCGCCGTTGCCGCGGCCCCGCTTCCCGGGTATAATCGCAGTCGCTTGTGCCCCGTCACCTGGACCCCGCCGGGCGCGGCGGCTGGCGCCGCGCGCTCGGACCACTCGAGCCGGCTGCACCCGCGCGGCCCCCCAGCGCCATGGCGACCACAGCAGACAGGCAACCCGCCGACGCCGACCGCGGCCGCCGCCTGTGGCGGCGCGGTCTCGCCATGGCCGAGGCGGCGGTGACCCTGGCGGTGGTGGGGCTGGTGGTCGCGCGGTTCACGACGGGGTGGGGCGCGCGCCACGTGGGGCTGCTGCGGCGGCTCGACTACGCGCTGCTGGGCTACTTCGCGGTGGACGTGGTGGCGCACGCGGCGCTGGCCGAGGGTCGGCTGGCGTGGCTGCGCGCGCGCTGGTTCGACCTGATCGTGGTGATCCCGTGCCTCGAGCTGACGGTGGGCGGCTGGGCGTCGGCGTGGTTCCTGGTCCGCCAGGTCGCGGTGCTGCTCGCGGCCTTCTCCGACACGGGGCCCGCGCGTCGGCTCGTCAGCCAGCTCCGGCTGCACCCGGCGCGGCTGATGGTGCTGAGCTTCGCGGCGACCATCGCGGTGGGGACGGTGCTGCTGAGCCTGCCGGTGGCGAGCGCCATGGGCGAGCGTGTGGCGCCGGTGGACGCGCTGTTCACGGCCACGTCGGCGACGTGCGTGACGGGGCTGATCGTGCTCGACACGGGGCAGGACTTCTCGCTGTTCGGCCAGGTGGTGATCCTGATCCTGCTCCAGCTCGGCGGGCTGGGGATCATGACCTTCTCGGTGTCGCTGCTGCTGGCGGTCGGCGGCTCGATCTCGAAGTCGCGCGAGGTGGTGATGCGCGACATGCTCGACCAGGAGAGCATCGGGGACGTGATGGTCCTGATCCGCTTCATCCTGGTCGTCACGTTCGTGCTGGAGGCGGCTGGGGCGGTGGCGCTGTTCTTCTGCCTCGGTGCGCACCCCGACCACGGCTACACGGCGGGGACGTTCTACGAGGCGGTGTTCCACTCGGTCTCGGCCTTCTGCAACGCCGGCTTCTCGGTCTACAACGACAGCCTCGAGACCTTCGCGGGGCGGCCGAGCGTCAACGGCGTCATGTCGGCCCTGATCGTCATCGGCGGGCTGGGCTTCCCGGTGCTGCGGGACCTGCTGCTGACGGTGCGTGGCCGTCGGCTGCGCGCGGGCCTGCCGCCGCGGCTGCGGACCCAGACCAAGGTGGTGCTGGCGACCTCGGCCGTGCTCCTGGTGGCCGGGGCGGCGGTCTTCTACGTCGCCGACGCCGGGCACACGCTGCGGGGCCCGTCGGTGGGGGACCGGCTGCTGGCGAGCTGGTTCCAGAGCGTGACGGCGCGGACCGCGGGCTTCAACACCGTGCCCATCGGCCGGGTGGGCCAGGGCGCGCTCGTGCTGCTGATGGCCCTGATGTTCATCGGCGCCTCGCCGGGCTCGACGGGCGGCGGGGTGAAGACGACGACGGCGGCGGTGCTCTGGCAGGCCATGGTCTCGGCGTTCCGCGGCCGCAGGGAGGTCGAGGTCTTCCAGCGGACCGTGCCGCGCGCGATCGTGCGGCGTGCCGTGGCGCTCGTGGTGCTCTCGGTGCTGGTGATCGTGCTCGCGACGATCGCCCTGATGACGTGGGGCGAGGCGCCGGCGGCGGCGGGGAACCCTGAGGGCCTGAAGCCGGCGGGGTTCG
>CBFDBL010000332.1:0-7018 GCA_965603035.1 uncultured bacterium | reverse complement strand
GGCGGCGGCCTCACTGACCTCGGCCGACGTGGAAGGTGCCCCCGTCACCAGCCTCTTGGGCTGACAGGGCCAGGTGGCCAGCGGCTTCGGGCGGAGCCCGCCGCGGCGGCTCAGGGGGGAGCTTGTTGCAGTGGCTGGTGCGGCAACCCCTGAGCGAAATGTACAGCCGTAGCCAGGGGCAAGCTGCTTACTACGCGGCCGGTCGCATTCTGGTCGCACTGGTCGGGAAAACGACACCGGCAAGGCCGTCGCCGTTGCCGTCCTCCCAGGTGCCGATGAAGTACTCGCCCTGCTTGGCGAGGCCCGACTGGCCGGCCCAGCCGCGGTTGGAGGCAGTCGGCTGGTTGCCGAAGGCGGTGCCGGTGGTGGTCCAGCCGGCGGGGAGCTGGCCGCCGTCGAAGTCGATCACCGCGAGGGGCGTCTCCGCAGGCGGGGCCGTCACGGCGGTCGGCGAGGTCGAGGTCTTGACCCAGCCGGCCATGGTGAAGGCGCTCAGGTCCGCGCCCGCGCCGGCGGCAGTTCTGGCAGTAGCTCTGATGACGGCGAAGCCCCGCGCCGGGGCTGGGCGCCGAGCCGCGTCGTCGTGGGAAGCCGGCTGCGCCGCTTGCCCGCCCGTGGTATACTGCGGCTGAAACGGGGAGTGTCCGATGCGACTCTGGCGGACGGTGCGCGCTGGGTCGCCCGCGCGGGCCTGACGCCAGGCCTGGGATGGGGTGAGCGGATGACGCCGAAGCTTGCATCCCTGACGCTCTCGGCACTCGCGGCGTGCTCCGTGGCGACGGCCGCCGAGGGGTGGTGGAACCCCGGGTGGCGGATGCGGACGACCGTCTCGAGGCCGACGCCGTACCGCGATGAGCGCCCGCGGCCGGTGGAGGTCGCCGTGGACTTCCCGCTGCTGCTCAAGAAGGCAGGCGTCGCCGGCGCGTTCGACCCCGCGTCGGTGCGCGTCGTCGAGCGGGGCCGCGAGATCCCGTCGGCCTGCCGCACTGAGCTCGACGCCAGGAAGGGCCGCCAGCAACGCTACGTGGTCTGGACGGCGACGCCGAAGCCGGGCAGCGTCGGCGCGACGCACATCTACTTCGACACGAAGGGCCGAGGCATCCAGGCGCCGGCGTACCCGAATGTGCTGCCGCCGCCCAACCTCGTCATCTACCCGGGCTTCGAGGGCAAGGCGGCGAGCTGGCGATCGGCGCCTGCCGAGCTGATCCGCCACGGCCGCTTCGAGCACACGACCGGCAAGAAGTCGCTGAAGATCGTGGTGAACGAGGACACGCGGGCGGGCGCCGGCCGGGAGGCGACCGTCTCGCAGCGGCTCGACGTGCGGCGGTGGGCGGGATGCGAGATGGTGTTCGAGTGCGACCTGATGGCGGAGCGGGCGAAGTACGGCTGCCCCGTGGCCGTCGAGCTCCAGCAGCTTCGCGCCGACGGCTCGCGCATCCCCGAGTATGCGGTGCAGAGCCGCTGGCTGACGCTCGAGCTGGCCGAGGGGCATCTCGTGCAGTTCTGCCAGCGCGGCCGCTTCAGCCCCGAGGCGGCGACGCTCAACGTCCATATCCGCATGCGCTGCACCGTCCGCGACACCGACACGAACAAGGCCGTGACCGGCCCGGAGGCGTTCTTCACCGTGTGGCTCGACCGCGTGGTGGTGCGGCCCGGCGAGCGCTGGCCGTGGCCGGCGGCCAGCGGCGCAGGCTTCGTCGAGGGCGCGCTGACGACGGCGCCGCTCAACCGCGGCTTCGAGTTCACAGGCCACCGCCGCCTCGCCTTCAACGGCGCGTCGGAGGGCACGCTCCACAACGGCAACTGGAACCCCAACCCGAAGTCGGTGCACTGGGGCCTCCAGGCGGGCACCCTCGAGCTGTGGTGCAAGCCGACGTGGGATGCCGCCGACGGCGCCGAGCACATCCTCTTCGACTCGGTGGCCTACGGCCATCGCTCCCAGTGCCGCCTGCGGAAGCTCGGCGACGGGCGGCTGGAGTTCGCCATCGCCGATTCGAGCGTGAAAACGCACACGGCCCGCGGCGCGGCGCCGCTGAAGGCGGGGCGGTGGCATCACATCGCGGCGACGTGGGACTTCCCGAAGGCGCACCTCCAACTCTTCGCGGACGGCAAGCGCATCGCGCAGGTCGGCCCGGGCAAGGAGCCGTGGCCGAGCAGCCTCGTGCCGCGCAGCAAGCGGAAGCTCAAGGGCATCGGCATCATGGACGACGACCAGCGCTCGATGCCGATGCAGGCCTACATAGGCGGCGACTCGCGGTGCAGCCCCGAGCGCAGCGCGGAGGCCGTGCTTGACGAGCTTCGCGTCAGCGACGTCGTCCGCTACGCCGCCGACTTCAAGCCGCGGCGCGCCGAGCTCGCCGTCGACGAGCACACCCGTGCGCTCTTCCACCTCGAGGGCGAGCGGCACGGCGTCCACGATTCCGACGACCGCTTCGTCCGAGGCCACCTCCTCTGCGAGCTGCCGCGGCAGCAGGAGACCGTGCCGCTCGAAAGGCTCGTGGATGGCAAGATCGAGCGGCGGAGCATCGCCGTGAAGCCTCACGCCGACCCCAAGCTCTTCGAGGAGAACCGCGTCGAGAACCGGCTGACCGTCTACCGTCCGTTGCGGAAGCTGCCCGACCCGCGCTGCGTCGAGTACCGCGAGCGGTGGGTCGAGCGCGTCGTGGACGGGAAGGACGATGCCTTCACCATCGAGGTCGGCGGCGACTACGAGCCGCTGATGCGCTCGATCACGTGGGAGCACGCCAAGGGCGCTCCGCCGAAGGCCGTCCTCCTGCCCCGCTGGCGGGCCAACGACAACGTCGTGCCCTTCAGCGTGGACACGCTGGCAGCGACCCTCGCCCCCGATGCGAAGACCGACGCCGAGCGGGCCTTCGCCGTCTGGCGCTACTGCCTCGCGACGACCAACTACTACGACGCCCACTACTGCGAGACCCTGCCGAGCGGCCGCCACCGCCCGCGCATCTCCTACACGCTGCTCAAGCATCTGAACTGCTATCCCTTCGAGCAGTGCGGCCCGCTCAACTACACGGCACGCAAGCTGTTCCTGTGCGCCGGCATCTCGTCGAACGACGCCTCGGGCACGCACCACCAGTTCCAGCAGGCCTTCTACGCCGGCGGCTGGCGGCTGCACGACCTCTCGTCCCGCCAGTGGTGGCTCGCCCGCGACAACGCCACGGTCATCGGCCGCGACGCCCTCGAGGACGACCCCTGGCTGAAATCGCGCCAGGGCGGGAACATCGCCGCCTGGATCCGCGGCCGCCGCAGCCGCCACCGCACCGGTGCCGCCGTCCGCCCGCACAGCATGGATTTCCCGCTGCGCCCTGGCGAGCGCGTGAGCGTCTGCTGGCACAACGAGGGCCGCTGGTTCGAGCTCACGGGCAACCGCCAGCCCATCCCGCTCGCCAAGATCCCGCCGAGCTTCGGCAACGGCGCGATCCTCTTCGAGCCGACCGGCCCCACCGAGGCCGCCGAGCTGGACAACATGACCCTCGACACGGGGCCACACCAGTCGCCGACACTCCGCGCCACGGACGCGGCCAAGGCTGCGAGCCTGACTTACCGCGTGCGCTGCCCCTACATCCTCAGCGATGCCCGGCTCACGGGCGCCTGTGGCGGCTCCGACCCCAAGGCCATCCGCGTCTCGATGAGTGTCGATGGAGGGAAGGCCTGGCGCGAGGTCTGGCACAACGAGCCGCGCGCGGGCTTGATGGGTATCGACCTGCGTGCGCACGTGGCCGCGCGCTACGCATACGCCGTGCGGATCGCCTTCGCCGCTGGGCGGGCCGCGCGCATCCAGCTTCCGCGCGTGCGCACCACGTTCGTCGTCTCGCCGCTGTCGCTGCCGGGGAAGCTGGCGCTCGGCGACAATCGAATCCGTTTCGTCGGGACACCCACCGTGCCCGTCAAGACGCGCTGCCGCTGGGTCGAGCGCCACAGGAGCGCGCTTTGCCTCTCGCTCAACAGCATCCGCTTCTACCTGGACGGCGGCACCACACTGCGGGACCTCTTCGTGGTCGCCCCAGGCACGCCGCCCCGGATCCGGGCCACCCTGTCAGGGCGCCGCGTCAGCGGAAGGTTGGCGTTCGCGGGCCCGTGGATGGGCTACTCCAGCATCGCGCCGAGCAAGCCAGTCCAGGTCACTGACCCGGGCAAGCCTGTCACGATCGAGCATGTGGGCAAGAACACGTCGCTCTATGTCCGAGCGGGCGATCTGCTGCCCGTCGAGGTGACCCTCACCGAGGCTGGCGCGCCCCGCCGCGTGCAGGCGCGCCTCCTCGTGGTCGATGCGCCGCTGGTGCGCGAGGCCGAGCGGGCCGACCAGAGGACCGGCGAGGCGAAGGCCATCGAGCTGGCCGAGGCGAGCGGCGCGCGGGTCGTCGAGCACAGCGGCGACGGCGCGCTGAGCTTCGATCTCACGGCGCCGAGGGAGGGCAAGTATGCGCTCTGGCTGCGGGCACGATGGGCCAAGGGCAGCAGCACGGCGATGACGCTGACCCTCGACCAGGGCAAGCCGCGCGAGCTGCGGGCGATGGCGATGATCGGCTTCACCGACTGGACCGACCCCCGCAAGGCCCACACCAAGATGTTCGCCCACTACGGCGAGCAGTACGGGCACTGGTCGTGGTACCGCATCCCCGACGTCGCACTCACGAAGGGGAAGCATCGGCTGACCCTGGCCGCCGGAGCGGGCGCGGCGTTCGACGCGCTGCTGCTCCTGCCGCAGAACCCCGAGATGGACCGGGCGGCGATGAACCTGTTCCAGAACTGGAACTACGCGCCGTGGCAGAACCCGCAGTAGGCACGACGTCGAATCCACGCGGCCGGTCGCTTACAGTGTCCTGCGCCGTCACGCCACCTCACGAGGCAGGCCCATGAGCAGAGACAGGACACTGGCAGCGCTCGTGCTGATCGCGCTCGCTCCCGCCGCGGCAATGGCGCGGGGGCAGCAGGCGCTGCTCTCGGAGCTGCGGGCCTCGGGCTGCCGCATCGTCCACGAGACGCGCCGCGAGGGCAACTGGGAGCTGATGCTCCGCAACGCCGACGGCTCGAAGCCGGTCAACCTCACCCAGACGCCGCACGTGGACGAGATGTATCCCAAGGCCTCGCCCGACGGCAGGCGCCTGGCGTTCGTGGCGCTGGAGGGAGCGGGCAAGCGGCGCGCTCGGAACCTCTACTGCATGGCGCTCGACGGCGGCGACCGCATCCTGGTCGCGCCGCACGGCCGCCAGCCGTTCTGGAGCCCCGACGGCCAGCGCATCGCCTTCGCCATGGGCGACAAGGCCACGGCGCGCGAGGGCGGCCACGCCAGCAAGGGCCTCTATCTCTACAACGTCGCGACGCGCTCGCTGAGCGAGGCGCCGAGGGCCGGCGTCCAGGGGCTGCTGGCGCCCGGCTTCTCGCCCGACGGCCAGTGGGTGGTCGCCAGCATCATCGACGGCATGGGCTTCCGCCACGCCGTCGCCGCCTTCACGCTCCGAGGCGAGGAGACCCTCCCGCTGGCGCGGGCGCACTGGGAGCACGGCCGACGCCTCCGCAACATCTACCAGTGCCGCCCCGACGTCAGCCCCGACGGCACCCGCATCGCCTGGGGCAAGGCCGACGTGGACGACCGCCTCGGCGACGGCCGGCGCAGCATGTACCTCGAGGTCGCTCACATCGACCTCGCAGCCCCAGCCCCCCGCATCACCCGCTACACCTGCCCCGTCAAGAACCGGTGGCCCCAGGAGGTCTACCACGTGGACTGGTCGCCCGACGGCAAGCACATCGCCTTCGCGCAAGGCCCGCGCGGCACAGGCCGCATGGCCGGCACACGCCAGGCCGTCGGCCGAGAGGCACCGGGCTGGGACATCCGCGTCGTCCGGGCGACCGAGCCCTACACCGTCGTCCAGATCACCCGCGACGGCCTGAGCAACAAGGAGCCCGACTGGGTGCCGGCACCCCGGGCCGCGCGCGGAGCCGGCCGATGAGCCAGCGGCACCCCCAGCCCGGCCTCTGGCCGCAACCAAAGAGACGAATGTCGAATGTCGAACGTCGAATACCGAATGTCGAATGGCCAATGGGAAGGCGTTCGCGGCGTCTGCCTCTTCCATCATTCATCATTCAACATTCAGCGTTCAGCATTCATCATTCCGCCTCGGGCTCGTCCCAAGACGCGCGCAAGACGCGCACGCCCCTCGACCACAGACCCTATCCCGCCCTCCGTCGCTCCCAGGCGCACCCGCCGTCGGTCGCAGCCCCAAGCAAGAGGGCTACCCAGCCCGAAGGGCGGCAGCATGTAGCCACGGGCGTAAGCCCGTGGACTCGGGCCTGGCGAAGGCCCAGCCCCCGCAGGGGGCGGCAGAAGCGCCGCCTGCTGTGCCGCCTCCTCCTCGCCGCCGTGGCCGCCGCGGGCTGCGAGCGCGCGGCCGGCCCGCCCAGAGGCGACCCGAGGCCGGCCGTCGCGACCGCGACGGGCGAGATGCTGCTCGTGCCCGCCGGCGCGTTCACCAGGGGCAGCGAGAGCGGCGCGGCCGACGAGCGGCCCGCGCGCACGGTCTGGCTCGACGCCTTCCTCATCGACCGCTGCGAGGTCACCCAGGAGCAGTTCGCCAGGCTCGGCACCCGCCGCGACCCGTCCCACTTCAAGGGGCCGAAGCACCCCGTCGAGAATCTCACCTGGCCCGCCGTCGCCCTCTACTGCAACGCCCGCTCGCGCGCCGAGGGCCTCGAGCCCTGCTACGACGAGCAAACGGGCGCGTGCGACTTCGAGGCCAGCGGCTACCGCCTGCCGACCGAGGCCGAATGGGAGTATGCCTGCCGCGCCGGCAGCGAGGCGCCCTGGTGCTGCGGCTCCGAGGCCCGCCGCCTTCCCGACCACGCCTGGTACCGCGACAACGCAGGCAAGCGGACGCACCCCGTCGGCACCCGCAGGCCGAACGCGTGGGGCATCCACGACATGCACGGGAACGTCGCCGAGTGGTGCAACGACGTCTACGGCGCCGCCTGCTACGCCCAGGCGCCGGGGCGCAACCCGCGG
>CBFDBL010000331.1:0-7049 GCA_965603035.1 uncultured bacterium | reverse complement strand
CTGCTGCTCATCGCCGTGGTGTGGGTGGCGGGCGCCGTCCGGTCCGAGTCCGAACACCTGCCCGGTGTGGAGCTCGCCTTTCCCGGGGCCGAGCATTTCGTCAAGGAGGAGGACGGTCTCTACTCGGCCTGGTGGGACGGCGAGGCGTGGCACCGGATCGCCGAGCCCGCCGCCCCATCGGGTCGCGCGTCCACCGGCGGAAGATGGAGCGAGAAGTTCATCGGCGGCGGCGACCGTGATGTGTACCTGACTCGACGCGGCACGCGCGACCACGAAGGCGAGCTCTACAGGCTGTCGGGCCACAAGCTCGTCTACGCAGGCACGTACTATTACGACAAGCACTATGTCCACGCTGGCCTCTACGTCGGCCGGGCCGGGGACCTGTTCAACTACACGGGACGCTTCGTGGCCGTGCGGCGCAACGAGGGATGGGTAACCGCTGAAGCCGCGTTCGGCCGGTCGCTCCGCGAGGTGCTCGTGCTCGACAGGTCGCCGGGGGGGCCTGTGCTCTTCTTCAGCCTCAAGGCAGGGGTGGCGTGCGGCTGGGATGGCAGGGCCTTCGCGCTCGCAGGGCTGCCGCCCGGCTTCCCGCCGGCGGGGCGGCGCGAGGCCCGGGCCGTGCCCTGGGGGAGGGATCGGGTGCTGTTCGTGCTCGTCCCCGGCTTCGTCGAGCCGGGCCTGTTCGCGGCGCAAGTCGGCGAGCAGGCAGGCCGGGTCGACGTGGCTCCGATCGTGGAGCAGATCGGGCCGAAGGCGGCGCTGCTCCACGACGCCTGGAGCGCCCCCGACGGGAGCGTGTGGCTGGCCACCACACCGATCCGTCGGCGCCTCCGCACCAGCGGTGGCCAGCTCTACCATATCTCCGTCGAAGGCAAGGTATCGGGGCCTGTGCTCGTCGACGCGCTCGGGCGCCATCTCGCGCCGCCGTGGCACCGGAATCCGCTGGCCGTCGCGCGGACGCGGGACGGGGCCACGTGGTTTGCCCTGAATCGGGGCGGCATCCTGCGGATGAGCGGTGGCCGCCAGGAGTACTTCGACTGGCGGACCGGCTACGTGAGCCACGTCACGCGCCACATCGTCAGCACGCCGGGCGGCGAGCTGTTCGCCGCGGGCGACTACGCGGTCCACCACTGGGCCGAGGAGGCCGCGCCCGACACCTCGCTGACCCGCGAGTGGGAGCAGGTGGTCGCCGTGAACGACGCGGTGGTGCGGGACCCCACCGGCGCCATGTGGGTTTTCCGAGCCGACCGCCCTGGCAAGGTGAGCCGGTGGGACGGGGAGAGCTGGGCGGACCTGGGCTTGGGTGAGCCGGCGCGCGAGCACCCTGGCCACATCCTCGTCGACGACCGAGGACGGATGATCCTCGAGCGGCGGAGCGACGACACGGCGTGGCTCATCGGCCCCGAGGGGCCGCGCAAGCTCGGGTGGCCCCACGAGGCCATCGCCGAGGCGGTTGCGACCGGCGCCAGGCGATTCGTGACTTACAGGAAGAGCGACAAGCGGATCACAGGGCCTGTCGTCACCGGCGACGGCCGCATCTGGCTCCACAACCGCACCGATGCGAAGATCCACTTCTTCGCCCGCGGGCAGTGGCAATCCGCCTCCCACCCGACGGTGCGGGCGATCGGCGTCGGCGAGCGCGACGAGCCGCTCTTCGTCGACGACCGCAGCGTGTGGACCTACAGGGCGGGGCGAATCGTCGATTTGCACGAGGCCCATCCCCCTGTGCCGTCGCTCAAGCTCGCGCCGACCGGCGGGAGCTACCCCCGACCGCGGTTCCCCTACTACAAGGCGCTCCCCGCCTCGTCCCTTCGCGAGCAGACCATCTTCGCCGCCGACCCCAAGCGCGACCCGAGGTGGTACCCCGTGAGTTGGCGGGTCGCGCGGCAGATCGAGGCGGGATGGCCCGCGGAGCCGCCGGAGGACCCCAACTGCCCCCAGGGCGGCATCCTGACGCGCGCCGACCCCGACGGCTTCTGGCTCGCCAATCGGCATCGCTGGGCCGGAGGCGAGTTCCTCCAGGACCTCGTCCCCACGTCCGCACCGTTCGTCAAGTGGCGCTGGAAGCCGATAGGCCTCGACGCCGCCGGCCGTGTCTGGGTCAACAACGGCGGCACAGGAGGCGTCCACGAGATCTTCTTCCAGAAGACGAGCCGGCCAGCCGTGGCCGTGCGCGATCTGCGCGTCGTGCGAGGCCGGCGGGTCGTGTTCGGCTGGAGCGGAGACGAGCACACCATTGGGATGGTCTTCCGGGCATCGTCCGACGCCGACTGGAAGCTGAGCCGGCCCGGGCGCACCGCGACGTGGGACGAGACGCATCCAGGCAAGCGGACGCTCAGACTCGAGGCCCGAGGGGTGGGCTCGATCGGCGGCCTCGGGGTCGCCACCGCGCTCCCCGTCGAGGTCGACGTGCGCGTGCCGAAGACCCGCTGGACGAGCGACAAGCGGCCGGCGGAGTTGAGCGACATCCTCTGGCGACCGCCGGTCGCCGCGACGTGGGCCTTCGAGGATCAGCCACACCGGATCGAGTACACGGTCGGCGGGGGGCCGTGGCAGGCGCTGGGCGAGGGCGACCACATCCCCCTGGTCGAGCACAACGGCAAGGCGGTCCGGATCGCGCTGCGCGCCATCGAGGAGGACGCCTTCCCCGACCCGGAGCCGTTGACCGTCGACCTTCGGGTGCGCATCGACGTCGCCGCTGCGGTGCATCGCCGCATCCGCCTGATCCTCTCGGGGCGGGAAGAGCCCGCGCGCCAAGCAGCGACGGAGCTGCGACTCGTGCAGCACCAGGCGATCCAGGCCCTCTCCACCCGCATCAGCGGGATCCGCAGGAACCTCGCGACAGCGACGGCCGCGGGCCGCGCCGAGCTTCAGCCAATCCTCGACCAACTCCAGCGTGCCCTGGCCATCGTCCAGGGCACGTGAGGGCCGCCGCCACGAGCGTCCCAGGCCCTGCCCCCACCCCAACGGCGATACCGTGTGCCGCTTTCGCGCAACGGCTCACTTGAAGCCGGCGCGACGAAGGCATATAGTGGCCGGGCGACTCCAGAGGATGAGCCACGGCCACCGCGCATCCATCGGCGAGGACGACATGAGGGAAGCTGTCGCGATCGGGGACATCCGCCGCGAGCAGTGGCCGCTGCGGATGGCCGACCACCTGAACCTCTACCTCGGGAGCGGGCGCTGCGGGGCCTGCTTCGACGCCTGGGGCCTCATGGGCAACGGTCTCCGCGGCGCGCCCCGCGAGAGCCAGGGCAACACCACCCTGATGCACGCCGACCACTGGCACCGCGGCGCCTGGGGCCTCGACTACTGGCTGCCCGTCGCGCGCCTGCTGTGGGCCGACGGCCCCCCCGAGCCGCCGACCCGCTACCGCCAGGAGCTGACTCTCTTCGACGGCCGCCTGCGGACGGAACTGGCGTGGCCGGGGCTCCGGGCAACGCTCACGGCGACCTTCCATCCCCACCGACGCGACTTGCTGGCTATCGACATCCGGCACGAGGCGACGGGCGACGAGAGCCTGCCGCCCCTGCGCCTCGCGCCCGAGACGCACGTCAGGACGCATTACGACCAGGAGCTGTCGGGCGCGGCGGAGACCATCGAGCAGGCGTCGGACTGGTGGCTCTGCCGCCTGCGGGTCGGCACGGCCGAGAGCGCGATCGCGCTGCGGGCGATCTCGACCGAAGGCAAGGTCGCGCTGTCGGCCGACGACGACGGGCTGAGGCTCCAGTGCTCGGGTGGACGAGGCCGCCACTTCCTGCTCATCGGGACGGCGGGCGCGCAGCGGCAAGCGGCGCTGTGCCGCGAGATCAAGGCGGTCGCCGTGCCCGAGGAGTTCCTGGCCGAGGCCGCGCAGGCCTGGCACCACCGCTGGGGCAGCGCCTGGCTCCAGGTGCCCGTGCCCGAGTACCAGGCACTGTGGGCGAGGTCGCTCTACTACGTGCTGTCGAGCTACGCGCCCGACGTGCGGTCGCCGGCGCCGCCCTGCGGCTGGTCGGGCAACGGCTGGCCCTTCCATTTCCCGCAGGACGTCTCCTACATCCACCCGGCGCTGCTGCGGCTCGGGCACTTCGACGTGGCACGCGCGTGGGTCGACTTCTATCGCCGGCGCCTCGACGACATGGCCGCCTACACCCAGCGGGTCTACGGTGCCGAGGGCGCGATGTGGGCGTGGGAGTTCCCCATCGGCCCCGACAGCAGGCTCCTGGCCGACGGGCACCCGAACTGGTGCCAGTTCGAGATCCACAACGCCGCCTACCCGGCCCGCATGGCGCGCGAGGCCAGCCTGTACCTGCGCGACCCGGCGTGGAGCCGGGAGGTCGCCTGGCCCGTGGTGCGCGAGTCGGCTCGCTTCTTCGGCTCGATCCTCGAGCGGGACGACGGGGGCACGTGGGGCATCGCGCTCGAGCCGTCGTTCGGCCAGGACGAGATGGGCGGGCACAACGCGCGCAACTACCTGTGCGCGCTCTTCAGCGCCCAGTACGCCCTGACCACCGCGCTCGCCATGGCCGACGAGCTCGACAAGGACAATGCCGCCTTCGACCGCTGGCGCGCCATACTCGCCGACGGCCTCGCCTTCGCCCGACTCCACGACCCCGAGACCGACCTGCTCGTCACCTGTGAGGGGCTCTCGGGCGTCGAGCAGCTCGGGCGCGAGAAGCACCCCGTCCAGCTCAACCCGCTCACGTTCCTCCCGCTCGGCAAGCCCTTCGACCACGTCATCCGAGCCTACCAGCGCCGCTACGAGCTGTGCGCGGGCGTCCGCGACCGCCACTACCACGGCTGGACACTCGCCGCCTACTGGCTGGCCGCGGCGCACATGGGCGACGGCGAGGGGCTCGCGCACGAGCTCGGCCAGGCGCTCCCAGGCCGCTACGTCGACCCCGCGTGGCTCCAGATCTACGAGACATCGGCATCCGTCCACATGCCCTACTACGTCACCAGCCACGGCCTCTACCTCCAGGCGCTCACCGACGCGCTCGTGACCGACTACTGGCGATGGCCCCAGGTCGGCGCCGCCTGCCCCGACACCTGGCGCGAGGCACGCTTCAGCGGCCTCCACGTCGCCGACGGCCGAGTCCTCAGCGGACACTGGACCCGCCAGGGCTGGCAGGTGACCCAGGAAACCCGCGTCTGACCGAGCGTGGCACACACCTTGGGAGAGCTCGCCCGTGAACGCGATCGTCATTTGCCTCGACACCCTGCGGTGGGACGCCCTGGGCTGCTACCGGCCCGACTGGGTGCAGAGCCCGTGCATCGACGCCTTCGCGGCCGAGGCCACCCGCTTCGACGCCGCCTTCTGCGCCTCCTTCCCCACCGTCCCGATGCGGGTCGATGCCTACACCGGCGACGTCAACTGGCCCCGATACGGATGGAAGGGTCCCGACGACGACCAGCCGAAGCTCCCGCTCCTGCTGCGCGACGCAGGCGTCTACACGGGCCTGGTGCTCGACACCCGCAACAACGTCGGCGCGGGCCTCCACGAGTTCTACGACGAGCACCACCTCATCAAGAAGGACGTGGACGACGGGATGACGCCCGACCAGGTCGTCTTCCCCGTGCCCCGCGAGCACTACCGCCAGGAGGGCCGCGGCTACGTCCGCGACGTGGCCAACACCTCCCACTACCGCCACGAGAGCGACTGGTTCGTCGCCCGCACCATGAGGCGCGCCTGCGAGTGGCTCGAGGACAACGCCTCGCGGGAGAAGTGGTTCCTCTGGGTGGACACCTTCGAGATCCACGAGAACTGGAATCCGCCCCGCCACTACGTCGAGCGCTACAGCCCCGGCTACCAGGGCCTCGACTACTCCTACCCCAACTACGGCACCGCCGACATCTACCAGCCGCACGAGCTGGCGCGGCTCCGCGCACGCTACGCCGGCGAGGTGACCCTCACCGACCGCTGGGTCGGCCACCTGCTCCGCCACGTCGAGCTGCTCGGCCTCGACGAGACGACCGCCGTCATCCTGCTCTCCGACCACGGCATGTACATCGGCGAGCACGGCCGCGCCGGCAAGCACACGGTGGACCCCGACGACCCATGGCCCATCTACGACACCGTGGGCCGCATCCCGCTGCTCGTGCGGGCTCCCTTCGAGACGCCCGAGACCATCGACGCGCTCGCCCAGGCCGCCGACGTCATGCCCACCGTGCTCGACCTGTGCGGCGTCGCCGCGCCGCCGACCGTCGGCAAGTCCTGGCTCCCGCTCCTCAAAGGCGAGGCGGCCGAGTGCCACGACGCCGTCTACACCACCTTCTACAGCGGCGGCGGCCCGGGCGCCGTCGCCATCCACCCCTCCCACATCACCGTCACCACCCCCACCCACACCGCCCTCTTCGACCGCCAGCCCCACCAGCCCGAGCTCTACGACCGCCGCGCCGACCCCGACCAGCTCACCGACATCGCCGCCGACCACGCCGACCTCGTCGCCGCCCTCCGCGCCCGCCTCGTCGCCTTCATGGAGCAGCAGGGCGCCGAGGACCACTACGTGCGGGCCTTTGCCAAGGGAGAGTGAGCCGACGGGCGTCGGCCCCGTGCCCGCCCTCCCGCAGGCTCCAATGCCTGCGGGAGGGCAGGACCGCTGGACACGCCCGCTACCGTCTCGCGAGCGCCCCGTCCGCGAGCACGGCGGGTCGAGGGGCTGGGTCGATCACCTGCGGAAGCGACAACAGCAGCGTCCCAACAGGAGCGTCTCCCGAGGGAAACAGGCGACGCGCTGACAACCCCCGACCCTCGCCTGCGCCAGAGAAGCGGACACTGAGGACTCGGCGCAGGACGGGTTCCCAGCGTGCGGACGAGCCACGCAGACCTGGACCTCACTCACGGGAGCAGCCGGTAGCCGGGCGCTCCAGGTGCGCGAGCAGGAACTCACCCAATGCCTGCGAAAGACCCCTGACCCATGCGACTGCGTCGTGACCGTCGCGCCACAGCTCCATGAATCGGTTGTCGAAGTACCGCTTCTGGAAGTGGAATACCCCGTTCCTGTAGCGCTTCAACAGCCGGACATTGGGTGACTCCAGCAACTCGTCAATCCTCGGATCGGACAACC
>CBFDBL010000330.1:0-7062 GCA_965603035.1 uncultured bacterium | reverse complement strand
AATCGGTGCCTCGTAACGCGTTGAGCGGCAGTGCGTTGCGAACACCGCAATTGCCTCATGGGTGGCGGGGCGCGGCCGGGGACTATGGTGTGGCGCCGTCGCGGGGCTCGAGGAGGTCGTCTACGTCGTCAGGGGTGTAGGTGACGAGGAGGAGCTCGGTGAGCTGGTCGGGGGTGAGGAGGGGAGCGACGGGGGCTTCGTAGACGATGGGCCGGACGTCGGTGGCTGTCTGGAGGACGCGGCCGGCGACGAGGCCTGGTGGGATGATGGGGTCGAGCTCTGCGGTGACGAGCATGTCGCCTTGCTGCGGGGGGCGGAGGGCGACCCACTTGAGGCGGAGGGGGCCGCGGCGCTGGCCGGTGCCCTGGAGGAAGCCTGTGTGGCCGGTGTGTGCGACTCGGACGGCGAGGCCGCCTGCGGCGTCGGTGAGGAGTCGGACGGTGGCGGCGTGGGGCCGGATGTCGACGACGGTGCCGACGATGGTGTGTCCCGAGACGGCGGCGGCGCCGAGTCGGGCGCCGTCGGCGCTGCCGCGGTCGACGATGAGGTGGTGGCGCCAGGGGGAGGGGTCGGCGGCGAGGACGCGTGCGGGGAGTGCTGCGAGGGTGCGGACGGGGGAGCTGGCTCGGAAGGTCTGGAAGGCCTGGAGGCTGCGGAGCTGCTGTCGGGTGCGTCGGGTCTGGTCGGCCTGTCGGGCGAGTGCTTCGCGGAGTGCTCGGTTTTCGTCGCGGAGCGTTCGGAGCTGGTCGGCGGAGCGCCAGAGGAGAGCGAAGCGGTCGAGGGCTCTTCGGAGGCCGTTGTGTGCGGCGGCGAGGGCTCGGTGGGGGGGTCTGGCGGCGCCGAGTGCGAGGCCGCGGGCGCGGCTGTGCCAGGGGCGGGGTGCGGCGACGGAGACGGCGCAGAGGGCGAGCAGGGCGATGGCGGCGATGCGGCGGCGGGTGTCGGTGCTGATGGGTAGGGCCATGGGCTGTCCGGTTGGCGATTGCCGATCGCCGAGGGGGAGAGGGGCCTGCGGCGGCGGGCGGGGCTGGTCGGCGGTCGGCGTCGGTGCGCGGGCCGTCGCCTAGTATTCGCTCTCGCTGCTTTCGAGGACGCCGGCCATGCGGGAGAGGTCGTCGAGGACGGCGCCAGTGCCGCGGGCGACGCAGGTGATGGGGTCGTCGGCGATGGTGACCTGGAGGCCTGTTTCGCGTGCGATGGCCTTGTCGATGCCGCGGAGGAGTGCTCCGCCGCCTGCGATGACCATGCCGCGGTCGAAGATGTCGGCGCTGAGCTCTGGGGGGGTTTGCTCGAGGGTGAGTCGGATGGCTTCGATGATGGCGGCGACGGGCTCGCGGAGGGCTTCGCGGATTTCTTCGCTGCTGATGATCTCGCGTCGGGGGAGGCCGGTGATGAAGTCGCGTCCCTTGGCCTCCATGGTCATTTCCTGGTCGATGGGGTGTGCGGAGCCGACCTGGATTTTGACGGTCTCGGCCATGCGGGGGCCGATGTCCATGTTGTAGGTGCGTTTCATGTGGTGGACGATGGCTTCGTCCATCCTGTCGCCGGCGACGCGGAGGCTCTGCTTGGTGACGACGCCGCCGAGCGAGATGACGGCGACCTCGGTGGTGCCGCCGCCGATGTCCACGATCATGTTGCCCGTGGGCTCGGTGACGGGCATGCCGGCGCCGATGCCTGCGGCCTTGGGCTCGTCGATGAGGAAGACTCGTCGGGCGCCGGCGCGCTCGGCGGAGCCGAAGACGGCGCGCTTCTCGACGTCGGTGATGCCGGAGGGGACGGAGATGACGAGGCGGGGGCGGTAGCCCCATCGTCGGCCGTGGACCTTGTTGATGAAGTAGCGGAGCATCTTCTCGGTGATGTCGAAGTTGGCGATGACGCCGTTCTTCATCGGGCGGATGGCTTCGATGTTGCCTGGGGTGCGTCCGATCATGTCCCAGGCGACCTGTCCGACGGCCTGTCCGTCGAGGAGGACTTTGTTGGTGCCCTTCTTGACGGCGACGACGGAGGGCTCGTTGAGGACGATGCCTTTGCCTTTGAGGCAGACGAGGGTGTTGGCGGTTCCCAGGTCGATGCCCATGTCCTGGGAGAAGAGGCTCCAGAAGCGATCAAGCGCGTGGAACATGTACACCCCGCCCTCGGTTGTGGGCCAGTGGGTAGGGGGGTGGGAGCAGGGGGCGGGCAGGCGCATCGGTTGGGGGGCCCGGCCCTATCTCTCTTCCTCCTTGGGTTCTTCTTCCTCGCCGCCCTCGGCAGGCGCGGGGGCCGCGCCCTCATCGCCTTCGGCGGGGGCGACGCCTTCCTCGCCTTCGTCGGGGGCCGCGGGCTCCTCCTCCTCGCCGGGGGTGGTCGTCTCCTCGATCACGGGCTCCTCGACCTTCGGCTGCTCGGGCTGGATGTAGTCGGGCACGACGTCCCTGGGCTGGTAGGTGGCGGGCGGCTCGGGGCCGCGGTAGTCCTGGATGCGGACCCAGGTGAAGCCGATGCCGACGCCCATGATGAGGCATGCGAGGAAGGGGAGGAAGGCGTAGACGTTGGAGCGGGCCTTCACGCGCGCCATGGGGGGGCCTCCGGGGGTGGGGTTAGAAGTCGACGACGAGCTTGGTGGTGACGTCGTCGCCGACCTCGACGTCGGAGCGCATGTCGGGGCGGCTGTAGTGGGCGGCGGAGACGTCGGGGAAGACCTCGTCGACGACGACCTTGCCGACGTAGTCGTCGTCTCGGAAGACGATGAACGAGTATCCCTTGCGGACGTCGTGTCGCTGGCCGGCGTTGATGACGACGAGGCCGAGCTTCTTGTCCACGGCGGTGACTTTGCCGCGGATGGCCTTTCGGGGGTGGATGACCTCGCCGCGGAGGGCCTCGGCGTAGACGTCGGGTCGCTGGTCGCGGATGCGTGCGAGGATGCTGACGTAGTGGTTGACGTCCTCGGTGAGCTTGTCGATCTCCTTGAGGGCGTTGTCGCGGGTCTTCTCGGCCGCGGTCAGGCGGTCCTGGAAGCCGTCGCGGGCCACGGTGAGCTTGCGCTTGTCGCCCTCGAGCCCGGCGATCTTCTCGTTGAGCTGGTCGTTCTCTTTGCTCTTGTCGATGAAGTTGGTGCGGTAGCTGTCCACCTGGTCGCTGATCCGCTTGATCTCCTGGTCCTGGTCGGCGATGATGTTCTGCTGGATGCGGTTGAGTGCGGCGGCCTCGGCCCACTCGTCGCGGAGGGTGTTGACCTCGCCGGCGAGCGTCTGGTTCTCGGTGGCCAGGCGGTCGCGGTCCTCGGTGAGGGCGTTGTGCTTGTACTGGAGGCTCTTGTAGGCCTTCTTCTGCGCGTCGAGATCGTCCTCGTACTTGGCGCGCTGGTTGACGAGTTGCAGTCGGTAGTTTTCCTGGAGCGACACCAGTGCGGTGGTGATGCCGACGTAGAAGATGGCGAGGATCATGGCCAGGACGGAGAAGATTTTGCCGGCGAGACTCATCCCTAGGGCCTCCTGAGGTTTAGAGCTCGGGCCACACTCTGACAGCGGCGATTATAGCCCCGGGGCAGGGAAAGTCAAGCGAAAATTGGCCGTTGCGGCGAGGAGGGCGGACGATTGACAAGCGCGGCGTGCCGGGCTAACATGGCCCGGCGTGGTCAGTTGCGGCGGCGCCCCGCGCCGCCGCGTTGCCAACGAGCTATAGAGACGGGAGAGCCGGATGCCCGAGCCGACGTTCGAGCGCAGCGCAGGCGGGGTGACGGCGCCGCGCGGATTCCGCGCCGGTGCGGCCCGCTGCGGCATCAAGCAGGCCGAGGCCGACGACGTCGCGCTGGTCGTCTGCGACGCCGACGCCGCCACCGCCGCAGCCACCTTCACGACCAACCGCGTGTGCGCCGCGCCGGTGCACTGGAGCCGCGCCGCCGTCGCCAGGGGCGCGGTGCGCGCCGCCGTCGTCAACAGCGGGAACGCCAATGCCTGCACCGGCGAGCGGGGCCTGCGCGACGCCGAGGCCATGGCCGCCATGGCCGCCGAGGCGCTCGGCCTCGAGCCCCACCAGGTGGCCGTCGCGTCCACGGGCATCATCGGCCACTACATGCCCATGGCGAAGCTGCCGCCGGGCATCGCCGCGGCCGCGCGCGCGCTCGACGGCTCGCCCGAGGCCGGCGATCGCTTCGCCAGGGCCATCATGACGACCGACACGGTGCCCAAGCAGGCCGTTGTGCGCTGCGACCTCGGCGGCGGCGCCGTCGCGACCCTCGGCGGCGCGACCAAGGGCGCGGGCATGATCGCGCCCGCCATGGCCACCACCCTCACCTTCCTGACCACCGACGCCGCCGTCGCGCAGCCCGCCCTCGCAGCGATGCTCCGCCGCGCCATCGACGTCACCTACAACCGCATCAGCATCGACGAGCACACGAGCACGAACGACACGTGCCTGGTGCTGGCGAGCGGGTTGGCCGACGCGCCGCCCGTCGCCGCGGACAGCGAGGGGGCGCGGCGCTTCGAGGCGGCGCTCACCGCGCTGTGCGGGCACCTGGCGCGGAGCATCGTCGCCGACGGCGAGGGGGCGACGCGGCTCGTGGCCGTCGAGGTGGTCGGCGCGCCCGACGAGGCGACCGCCGTGGCCGTGGCCCGCGCCATCGCCGACTCGCCGCTGTGCAAGTGCGCCCTCCACAGCGGCGACCCCAACTGGGGACGCTTCGTCTCCGCCGCAGGCTACGCGTGCCCGGCCCTCGACGAGGCCAAGGCGCGCTTCTACATCGGCGACAAGCTCGCCTACGCCGCCGGCGCGCCCGCCGACACCCCGCCCGAGGAGCTCGCCGCCGCCATGGCAGGCAAGCACGTCGCCCTGCGCTACGACCTCGGCCTCGGCGACGCCGCCGCCACCGTGTGGACCTGCGACCTCTCGAAGGAATACATCGAGATCAACGCCGACTACCACACGTGAGGCCAGTGCCGATTGCCGATTGGGGAGGGAGGGGAGGGCCCGGGAGCGGGGCAGCGCGGGCGCTCGCGCCCCCGTGCCCCCGCCGCCGACGTCACCACCCTGGCGGACGGAGAGCCGTTCCGTGACGCACGCTGATGCCGGGGGCAGAGCCCCCGACACCACCCCCGGCTTCTGGTTCCTGCTCCGCCTGCGCGGGCGGCTGCTGGCGAACGGCGTGCGCTCGTTCCGCCGGGGGTCGCTGCTGAAGGCAGCGGTGGTCGGGGCCGGCGGCGTGGGGTTCTGGCTCGGCATCCTGGGCGCGTCGTACTACGGCTTCTGCTTCATCAACCGCTACCTCGGCCACGGGGAGCCCGCGCTGCTGGTCGAGACGCTCCTGTCGATGTTCTTCCTGCTGCTGGGCGCCATGCTGGTGTTCAGCAACGCGATCATCGCCTACGGCACGCTCTTCCGCAGCGACGAGACCGAGTACCTGCTCGCCTGCCCGGTCGCGGCCGGGACGGTGTTTGGCTACCGGCTGCTCGAGGCGCTGACGTTCAGCTCGTGGGCCTTCGTGGTGCTGGGCTTCCCGCTGATGGTCGGCTACGGCCTGAGCGTGGGGGTGAACCTCCCGCCCCAGTATCTGGCGCCCGCGGTGGACGAGCTGCCGGGGGTGGCGCCTGGGCTGCTTCGGCACCTGGAGGTGAGCGCGGTCACGCCGTGGTACTACCCGCTGGTGGTGGTGGCCTACTTCGTGCCGTTCGTGGCGATCCCGGCGTCGGTGGGCGGGATGGTGGCGCTGGTGCTGGCGGCGTACGTGCCCGACCAGGTGAAGCGCGTGCTGGGCTGGTCGGTGGTGGCGGGGCTGGCGGTGTCGGTGTCGCTGGTGCTGTGGGTGCACGGTGCGGTCGAGAGCGGGTCGCTGTTCTCGACGCGCTGGCTGTATCGGATGCTGGGGCGGATGAACTTCGCGCGGAGCCTGTTCCTGCCGAGCTACTGGGTCACCGAGGGTCTGCTGGCGTGTGCCCGGGGTGCCGTGGCCGAGGCGGGGTACTGGCTGGCCGTGCTGGCGAGCACGGCGGCGATGGGGGTGGTGGCGTGCTGGGAGCTGGGCCGTCGGCTGCTGCGGCGGGCCTGGTCGCGGAGCCGGAGCCACACGAGCCAGCGGCGTCGAGCCTCGGTCGGCTGGGCGCTCGCGCGCTGGGCACCGCCCGTGCGGCTGCTCGTCGCCAAGGACCTCCGGCTGTTCATCCGCGACCCCGTCCAGTGGTCCCAGTGTGCGATCCTCTTCGGCCTCATGGGCTTCTACGTCCTCAACCTGCGCAGCTTCGCCTACCAGACCGCGCAGCCGCTCTGGCGCCACCTCACCGCACTGCTCAACCTCACCGCCACCAGCCTCGTGCTCGCCACCGTCACCACGCGGTTCATCTTCCCCCTGCTCAGTCTCGAGGGCCGGCGATTCTGGCTGCTCGGGCTCGCGCCCGTCACGCGGCGAGCGCTGTTGTGGGCCAAGTTCCTCCTCGCCTTCGCCGCCGCGCTCGCCGTCACCGTGCCGCTCATCTTCCTCTCCGACTACATGCTCGAGCTCCCCGGCGCCACAGCGGCCCACCATCTCGCCGCGACCGTGTGCATCTGCTTCGGCGTCTCCGGCCTCTCCGTCGGCCTCGGCGCCCTCTACCCCGACTGGCGCGCCGAGAACCCCGCCAAGATCGTCTCGGGCTTCGGCGGGACCCTCAACCTGCTGCTCTCGATCGGCTTCGTGCTCGGCGTCGTCACGCTCACGGTGATGCCCTACGCGATGGCGCTGCGGCGGCTGGGCGAGGGCGAGCTGCGGGTCGGCGTCGAGGTCGCCGGGTGGCTGGGCGCTGCGACGCTGCTCGGCGCGGTCGCGGGCCTGTTGCCGATGCACCTCGGCCTGCGCGCGCTGCGCCGCCTGGAGTTCTAGCCCGCAGTTCTCACCAGGTTCTGTCGTGGACGCCACAACGACATGCCAGGCAACGACGGCCCAGTCTCAGGACAGCAGGCACCGCGCGTCGTCTGGACCGCCCCGCCACAAGCGGCGGCCTCCTCTCGGGGGCTTTGCCCCCAAACCCCAGGGTTTATCGCTTCATGGCCGCCACCGCCCCCATCGCCATCGCCACAAGCACCAATCCCGCGGCAAGCACGCGTCCCATCGCA
>CBFDBL010000329.1:0-7087 GCA_965603035.1 uncultured bacterium | reverse complement strand
GGTCGGTGTGGCCGCTGAAGCGGCAGCCGGCCAGGGCGATGGCCTGCTTGTGGATGGGCGCGGTGGCGACGGCGTCGGCGAGGCCGTCGCGCGCGGCGTCGGCCGCCGCCCCGATGTAGCGCAGGCAGGCGGCGCCGCCCTCGGGCGTCGGCCGCGCGGCGAAGAGCTGGTCGAGCGGCGCGCCGCCCAGGTCGAGGACGACGGGCGCGCCGCCGCGGGGGACGTCGGCCAGGTCGGCGACGGTGGCCCACTCCCCGGCGAGATGGAGGCGCGCGGCCGCCTCGCGCAGCGCCGCGTCGTGGCCGAAGACCACGGGCCGGCACGCCGCGCCCACGGCCGGCGAGGCGATGGCTTTGAGGACCACCTCGGGGCCGATGCCCGCGGGGTCGCCCATGGTCACGGCGATGAGCGGCAGAGAGGCCATAGCGGACCACAAGGCAAGGGTGAGGGGGCGGACGCCGGGGGTCCCTACATCTCGAAGTCGTCGCCGAGGTAGCGCTGGATGACCTCGGGGTGGGCGACGATCTCCTCGGGCGAGCCGTGTGCGACGATGCTGCCCTGGTCGATGATGTAGGCGCGATCGGTGACCTTGAGGGTGTCGCGGACGTTGTGGTCGGTGAGGAGGATGCTCATGCCCTTGGCCTTGAGTCCGCGGACGATCTTCTGGATGTCGGCGATCTTCTTGGGGTCGATGCCGCTGAAGGGCTCGTCGAGGAGGAAGATCTGGGGGTTGGTGATGAGCGCCCTGGCGATCTCGAGGCGGCGGCGCTCGCCGCCGCTCAGGGTGTGGGCCATGTTGGTGGCGATGTGCTCCAGGGCCATGTCGTCGAGGAGCGCGTCGAGACGACGCATGCGCTCGGCGCGGTCGAGCGGAAGGGTCTCGAGGATGGCCAGCAGGTTGTCGCGGACGGTGAGCCGCTGGAAGAGCGAGGGGTCCTGGCTCAGGTAGCCCATGCCGAGGCGGGCCCTGCGGTACATGGCCAGGTGGGTGATCTCCTCGTCCTTGAAGAGCACGCGGCCCTCGTTGGGCCGGATCATGCCGATGGTCATGCGGAACGACGTGGTCTTGCCCGCGCCGTTCGGGCCGAGCAGGCCGACGATCTCGCCGCTGTCCACCTGGAAGCTGGCCTCGTCCACCACGCGGCGTCCGCCGTAGATCTTCACCAGCTTCTCGGCTCGGAGCAGGCTCATGGGCCTTCCCTCAACGGGGCCGTGTCAGCGGACGAGCTTCATCCGGCCAAGGGGCCAGAGGACGAGGAACGCCTCGCCGACGAGGTAGCTGCGCGGCACGCCGCCGCTCTTGCCCCAGCCGCGGCTGTCGTTGGAGTTGCACGAGTTGTCGCCGAGGACGAAGAACTCGTCGGCCTGGATCTGGTACGGCGCCTCGACGGCGCGCGCGAAGGGGTAGTTGGTGTAGTAGACGTCCACGTAGAGGCTGGGCTTGTGGAAGACCACGTGCCCCTGCTTCGTGCCGACGAGCACCTGGGTGCGGCGCGCGAAGCCGCGGCGGCCGAACAGGTGGCTCTTCGGCTCGTAGGGGTGGCGCAGCACGTCGTGCCCGTCGATCCGGACGATGATCGTCAGGTCCACGTTGCACACCTCGACCCGCACGGCCTTGCCGGCCTCGAGGCGGTAGGGCGTCCCACGCTCCTCGAGGGAGCGCCAGCGGAACAGCTCGGGCAGGCACTCGCCCTCGGCCAGGGGCAGGCGGACGGTCCACTGGTCCACTTCCTCGGCGATGCCGTGGACGGTCTCGACGACGAACTTCACGCGCGCGTCGCCCGCGAGCTTGCGGGGCTCGAGTGCGAACCTGGCCATGACGTCGCTGGTGGACGTGGGGCTGATGTGGCTGTGGCTCTCGCGGAGCTGGCGTTCCTCGTAGGCGACGATCTCGCGGCCGTACTCGATGAACTGGGGGTCGTCGGCGTGCTGGGCGTCGGCCTCGAAGGCGCCGTCGGCGAGCTCCCAGTACTCCTCGGCGTCGGCGCGCCACGAGCGGGCGGTGCCGGAGCTCGAGCAGCGGCGCCACAGGGCGCTCTGGACGGGCCACGGCTTGCGGACGATCGCATCGTCGATGTAGAGGTCGCCCTCGCGGACCCAGATGCTCTCGCCGGGGAGGCCGACGAGGCGCTTGATGTAGTTCTTGGCGACGTTGTCGGGGAACTTGAAGACGATGATGTCCCAGCGCTCGGGGTCTCGGAAGTCGTAGGCGAGCTTGTTGACGAGGATCTTGTCGCCGGTCCATGGGTCGCCGAGGAGGGTGGGCTGCATGGACTTGGTGGGGATCTTGAAGACCTCGAGGACGAAGTGTCGGATGACCATGGCCAGGATGAAGGCGATGGCGAGGGAGTCGGCGATCTCGCGCGCCTGTCGGCGCCAGTCGGGCTTGTCGCTGTGGTTGTTCTTGGCCATTTCTTCTTCAGTCGCTGGTGGTGGAGCTCTGCTGCTCGTCGATGGCCTGCATGGCCGTGACGGCGGCGCCGATGACGCCTGCCTCGGCGCCGAGCCTCGAGCGGACGATCTGGCAGCGGTCGGCGCCGATCTGGAAGCAGCGGCGGCGCACTTCGTCGCGGAGGGGGACGAGAAGCTGGTCGCCGGCATTGGTCATGCCGCCGAAGAGCACGATCATGTCGGGGTTGAAGATGTTGATGAGGCTGCCCATGGCGGTGGCGAGGCAGACGATGGTGTCGGCGACGAGGGTCTGTGCGAGCGGGTCGCCCTGCGCGGCGAGCGCGAAGACGTGGGCGCACTGGTCCTCGTCGGCGACGTCGGCGAGCGCCGTGGGCGCGCCGTCGGCCAGCGCGCTCTGGGCTCCGCTGGCCAGGGCCTCGCGCGCCCGGCGGACCACGCCCGTGGCCGAGGCGTAGGTCTCGACGCAGCCGCGGGAGCCGCAGTTGCACACGGGGCCGTCGTAGCGGACGCTGACGTGGCCCAGCTCGGCGGCAATGTCGTCGGCCCCGTGCCACACGCGGCCGCCGATGACGATGCCGCCGCCGATGCCGGTGCCGAGGGTGAGCATGATCATGCACGGCAGGCCCTTGCCCGCGCCCACGTGGGCCTCGGCGAGCGCCGCCGAGTTGGCGTCGTTCTCCAGGAAGCAGGGGTAGCCGCAGCGGCGGCGGGTCTCGGCGGCGAGCGGCAGGTTGATCCAGCCGGGCAGGTTGGGGGCCTCGTGGATGATGCCCTGCTTCGTGTCGAGCGGGCCGGGCGAGCCGATGCCGACGGCGGCGATCTGGTCGACCGCGAGGCCCGCCGCGTCGCGGACCGTGCCGACGAGCTGGCCGATGCGGTCGAGCACGTGGTCGCGGCCCCCGTCGCCCTCGGTCTCGATGCTCTCGAAGTGGACGACCCGGCCGTCGCGCGCCACCACGCCGCCCTTGATGTTCGTCCCCCCGAGGTCGATGCCCACGTAGTGATCGTCCATTCAGCGGGTCTCCTCGTGGGCCGCCAGCAGCTCTGGCAGCCGGTCGGCGAGCCGCCGGAGCGCCTGGCCGCGATGGCTCACCGCGTTCTTCGCCTCGGCGCTCACCTCGGCGAAGGTCGCGCCGAAATCGGGGTAGAAGAAGACGGGGTCGTAGCCGAACCCGTTGTGGCCGCGCGGGTGCCGCGCGATGCGGCCCTCGCAGCGGCCCTCGCTCTCGAGCAGAGCGCCCTCGGGCGAGGCGAGGACGACGACGCACACGAAGGCCGCCGCGCGCCGTGGGCCGTCGGCGTCGGCCAGCTCGTCGAGCAGTTGCGCCGCGTTGGCCGCGTCGGTGGCCCCGTCGCCCGCATAGCGTGCCGAGCGGATGCCCGGGCGGCCGTCGAGCGCGTCCACGCACAGGCCGCTGTCGTCGGCAAGCACCCAGGCGCCGAGCTGGCGCGCGAGCCCGAGGGCCTTGAGGCGGGCGTTCTCGGCGAACGTGTCGCCCGTCTCCTCGGCCGGCCTGGCCTCGGGGTAGTCGCCGAGGCCGCGCACCTCGACGGGCAGCTCGGCGAGCAATGCCCGCAGCTCGCGCAGCTTCCCCGCGTTGCTGCTGCCGAGGACGATCACGCGGCGCTCGTTCACGAGGCAAGCCCCTGTGCTCGAATCGCTCCCGCCCTCGGCGTCGCGCCGGCGCGCAGCCACGGGCCCTCACTCCCAGGGCTTCTTCCGCCAGCGCAGGGCGCGGTCCTGTGTCCCGAAGAGTTGGCGGATGCCCCTGGTGGCGAGCCGGAGCATGCGGTCGAGGTCCTGGGCGGCGAAGGGGGCGCCCTCGGCCGTGCCCTGGACCTCGATGAAGCTGCCGCCGTCGGTCATGACGACGTTCATGTCGACCTCGGCCGCGGCGTCCTCCTGGTAGCAGAGGTCGAGGGTGGGCCGGCCGCCGAGCATGCCCACGCTGGCCGCTGCGATCTGGCGGCGGAGGGGCAGGGCGGCGAGCAGCTTGCTGGCCCTCATCCAGCGCAGGGCGTCCACCAGGGCCACGTAGGCGCCGGTGATCGACGCGGTGCGGGTGCCGCCGTCGGCCTGGAGGACGTCGCAGTCGAGCCAGATGGTGTGGCCGCCGAGGGCCGTCAGGTCCACGGCGGCGCGCATGGCTCGGCCGATGAGTCGCCGGATCTCCTGGGTGCGGCCCTCCAGGCGGCCGACGCTGGCCTCGCGCACCTTGCGCCGCGTGGTCGAGCCCGGCAGCATCGAGTACTCGGCGGTCACCCATCCCCGGCCCGTGCCGCGCAGGAAGCGGGGGACGCCCTCCTCGACCATGGCCGTGCAGAGCACGTGGGTGCCGCCCGCGCGGATGAGCGCGGAGCCGTGTGGCGATGTGGTGAAGCGCCTGCGGATCGTCGTCGGGCGGAGCTGGTCGCGACGCCGGCCGTCGGGTCGTGCTGTGGTCTTGCTGGGCACGGTGCTTGGGCTCCGTCCGAGTGGTCAGGCGTCCGCGAGGACGCTTGCGAGGATGTCGAGCCCCTGGTCGATCTCGGCCTCGGTCGCGGCCATCGACGGGAGCATGCGCAGGACGGTGTCGTGGGTGCAGTTGATGAGGAGGCCGCGGTCCACGCAGGCCTGGACGACGTCGGCGCCGGGCTTGGCGAGCTCGATGCCGATCATGCAGCCGAGGCCGCGGACGTCGCGGATGAGCGTGAGCTCCTCCGCCCAGCGGCGGGCGCGGTCCATGATCTGCTCGCCGATGCGCCGGGCGTTCTCCAGCAGGCCCTCCTGCTCGATGGCCTCGAAGGCGGCGATGCCGCCGGCGCAGGCCATGGGGTTGCCGCCGAAGGTCGAGGCGTGGGTGCCGGGGACCAGGGTCTTGGCGATCTCGGGCTTGGCGACCATGGCGCCGATGGCCAGCCCGCCGCCGAGCGCCTTCGCGAGCGTCATGAGATCGGGCTCCACCCCCCAGTGCTGGTAGCCGAACCACTGGCCGGTGCGCCCGCAGCCGGTCTGCACCTCGTCGAGGATGAGCAGGACCCCGTGGGCGTCGCACAGCTCGCGCAGGCGCGGCAGGTAGCCGTCGGACGGCACGTTGACCCCGCCCTCGCCCTGGATCGGCTCGACCAGGATGGCGCAGGTCTCGGCGTCGATGAGCTTGGCGATGACCTCGGCGTCGTTGTAGGGCACGTGGATGAACCCGGGCGGCAGGGGGTAGAAGCCGCGGTGGTACTTCGGCTGGCCCGTGGCGGCGACGGCGTTCATCGTGCGGCCGTGGAACGAGCCGTAGGCGGTGATGATCTTGAAGCGGCCCTCGCCTGCGTGGAGGCGAGCGAGCTTCATGGCCGCCTCGTTGGCCTCGGCGCCGCTGTTGCAGAAGAAGCACTGGCCCCCGAAGCTGTGCTCGCTGACGAGCTGCGCCAGGCGGCCCTGCTGCTCGATGTAGAAGGGCACGTTGGCGACGTGGAGCAGCCTGGCCGCCTGCTCCTGGATGGCCGCGACCACCCTCGGGTGGCAGTGGCCGATGCCGTTCACCCCCCAGCCGGGGAACAGGTCGAGGTACTTGTTGCCCTCGGCGTCCCACAGCCAGCTGCCCTGGCCGCGGACCGCGACGATGGGCGAGCGGCCGTAGTTGGCGACGACGTAGCGATCGAAGAGCTCGATGGTCTCTTGCGTGGTCATTCGAGGGGTCACTCGAAAGCGATGGATGCGAGCGCCGGGGCGACGGGGTCAGTTGCCCGTCCTCGCGCCGCCCGCGGCGGCGGGCCGCGAGCGGATGATCTCCGTGCCTACGCCTTCGTCGGTGAAGATCTCGAGCAGGAGCGCGTGCGGCACGCGGCCGTCGATCATATGGGCCTTGCGAACGCCGGCCTCGACGGCGCGGAGGCAGGCCTCGACCTTGGGGAGCATGCCCTGGCCGATGACGCCCTGACGCTCGAGGGCGACCACCTCGTCGCGGGTCAGGGTCGAGACGAGGCTGCTCTCGTCGTCGCGGTCGCGGAGGATGCCGGGCACGTCGCTCAGGAGCACCAGCTTCTCGGCCTTGAGGTCGGCGGCGACCTTCCAGGCCGCGCTGTCGGCGTTGACGTTGAGGGTCTGGCCGTCGAGCGTGACGGCCAGCGGCGCGATGACGGGCACCGCGTCGTGCTCCATCACGTCGCGGATCGCCTCCGGCCGCACCGAGAAGACGCGGCCCACGAAGCCCAGGTCCACCGGCGAGCCGTCGGGCGCCCTCCCGATGCGCTTCTCGCCGAGCAGCGGCTGGCCGTGCTGCGAGTGCAGACCGACGGCGCGGCCCCCCAGCCGCTCGATCTCGGCCACCAGCCGCGGGTTCACCGTGTTCACCATCACGTCCTCGACGATGGCGAGGGTCTCGGCGTCGGTCACCCGCTGGCCGCGGACGAACACAGGCTCCTTGCCCGCCGCCTCCATGGCCCGGCTGATGAACTGGCCGCCCCCGTGCACCAGCACCGGGTGGATGCCCGCCTGGCTCAGGAACACGACGCTCAGCAGGATGTCCGAGAGGTCACCCTCCGGGGCCATGGCGGCGCCGCCGAACTTGACGACCATGGTCCGACCGCGGAACTCCTGGAGGTAGGGGAGCGCCTCGATCAGGACAGCCACCTTGGCCTTCGCCGTGTCCAAGCCCTGTCCTCTCCTGGAGCTACGTGCAGAACACGCCATTATACGGAAGGC
>CBFDBL010000328.1:0-7103 GCA_965603035.1 uncultured bacterium | reverse complement strand
TCGACGCTGAGGTAGATCACCGGCGCGCCGCCCACCACGTTGCCCAGGAAGTCCACCGTGAAGGTCCGGCCCACGGGGCTCGTCGCCCGCGGGTCGTGGACGAGGCACACGTAGTCGTCGATGGGCAGGGTCACGTACTTCCGCGCGAACTTCTGCGGCGTCATCCGCGGGTCGCGGTGGAACTTCTTTTTCTTGTCGTGCCACTGCCAGTCGAAGGTCCTGGGCGGGGTGCCGAGGTGGATGCACAGGATGCGGTGGACGACGGCCAGGACGTCCTGCTTCGCGGCCCGGAGCTCGGCGGGCGAGGCGCCGGCGGCGTGGAGCCCGCGGAGGGTGCGGGCGCCTTGGCGCAGCTTGGCGACGAGCAGGCGGTTCATCACGCCGGTGTTCGAGGAGCTTTCGGTCTCGGGCATGGCGGCCTTGGGCACGAGGCCGTACTTGGCGACGAGGCTGACGAACATGTTCCACTGCCCGCCGTCGCCGACGGGGCTCTGGAGCAGGAAGGCGATGGTGCGGTCGTCCACGGGGCGGTCGGCGGTCGCGATCATGGCCTCGAGGAAGTGGTTGGCCTTCTCGAGCTTGTCCCAGAAGAGGGGCCAGTTCTGGCTGAACTCGAAGTCCTTGAGCTTCATCTTCCCGGCGGCGCCGGCGCGCAGCAGGTTGAGTCCGGCGAAGAGCCAGCATCGGCCGGACTTCTTCTGCGCGGTGGCCTTCCAGTCGTCGAGCTTGATGGAGAAGGAGTGGTCGGCCTCGGTGACGACGTCGCGGCGCGTCGCCAGGCTGTCCACCGAGACCCGGGTCACGGCGTTCTGCATGACGCGGTAGCTGTCGCTCGCCGCGAACTCGGCTTCCATCGCCGCGACGAGCTTCGGGGTCAGGGCCGCGGGGCGCGCTGTCCTGGGCATGGGGGTCTCCTTGGCAGCGGGTCAGAGCGCGGCCCAGCCGGGCTTGCGGCGGAAGTTGGCCGCGATGCGGGCCCTGTCGAACTTCTCGCTGCGGTCGTAGTAGTAGATGCCGTTCTGCTCCTGCTCGACGTCGGTGAGCTGGGTGTAGCAGTAGCCGCAGATGTGGTCGAAGCCGAGGACGACCTCGGTGAGGGCCTCGAGGCGCTGGTAGAACTGGTCGAGGCTCGTGGGCGCGTCGCCGTAGCCCCACGACTTCTCGCGGCTTTGGCCCTCGGCAGCGGGGTTCCACTTGATGCCGCCGTACTCGTCGATGAGGTAGGGCTGGCCGGCGTAGGCGGCCTCGTGGTCGGGCTTGTTGCGCCAGACCTCGCCGTCGGCGGGGGTGAGGGTCTCGCGCAGCTTGGCGGGGTCCTGGGAGTAGTTGTGGACGGTCCACAGGTCGGTGCGGGCGTGGACGTATCCGCTCGTGTCGTTGACGGGTCGGGTGGGGTCGAGTGCCTTGCAGATCTCGTAGGCGTCGATGTGGGTGCGGGCGTGCTGGGCGGGGTCGGCGACGTGGCCGGTCTCGTTGAAGGGCGTCCAGGCGATGATGGAGGGGTGGTTGCGGTCGCGGCGGACGATCTCGCGCCACTCGGCGAGGAAGCTGCGGGCACACACCACGTCGTTGGGGTCGGCTCCCCAGCTCGACGACTCGCCCCAGGTCAGGTAGCCGAGCCGGTCGGCCCAGTAGTGGAATCGCTCCTCGAAGACTTTCTGGTGAAGCCGCGCGCCGTTGAAGCCCGCGGCCATCGACAGCTCGATGTCGCGGCGGAGCGCGTCGTCGCTGGGCGCGGTCCAGATGCCGTCGGGGTAGAATCCCTGGTCGAGCACGAGGCGGAGGTAGACGGGCTGGTTGTTGAGCAGGATGCGGTTGCCTTCGCAGTGGACCTTGCGCAGGCCGGCGTAGCTGGCCAGGGAGTCGATGGCCTTGCCGTCGGCGCCGAGCACCTCGAGGGTCAGGTCGTAGAGGTGGGGGTCGTCGGGCGCCCAGGGCCGCGGGTCGGGGATGGGGAGGACGAGGGCGCCGCCCTGGGCGGCGGGCGCGGTGTCGCGGGCGACGATGTCGCCGTCGTCCCGCAGGGTCGCGCGGAAGGCGCTGCCGGGCAGGGGCGCGCGGAAGGCGGGGCCAAGCACGAAGCGGCCCCCGTCGAGGTCGGGCACGATCTGCACGTCGGCCAGGCCCCCGGGCGCGACGGCCTCGAGCCACACCGTCTGCCAGAGGCCCGTCGTGCGGGTGTAGAGGCAGCCGCGCGAGCGCAGCTCGGGGCACTGCTTGCCGCGCGGCTGGCGCCCCCGACGCACGTCGTCGGCCACGCGCACGACAAGATGATGGCTGCCGCCGGGCCTCACGAATGCCGTGATGTCGTGGCAGAAGCTCACCGTCCCGCCGAAGTGGCGTCCCGCGGGCCGGCCGTCGATGAAGACCTCGCTCTCGTAGTCCACCGCGCCGAAGTGCAGCAGCACGTCCTTCCCTGCCCAGTCGGCGGGGATGTCGATGGTGCGGTGGTACCACATCGCCTCGATGAAGTCGGTATGCCCCACGCCCGACAGCGTGCTCTCGGGGCAGAAGGGCACGGCGATCTCCCCGCCGAAGCCCTCGCTGCGCTGCCAGCCGGCCGCCGTGCCCGACCTGCCGAAGTCGAAGGCGAAGGTCCACGTGCCATTCAGGTTGACCCACGCATCGCGCTGGAACTGCGGCCTCGGGTGCTCGTGGCGGGGCACGTCCATCCCGTCTCCTTTCCTGTCGATGGGGCCATGGGCCTCGCGCCGCGACGCGCGACATCATAGGCTAGACGCCGCGCCTGTCAAGGTCGCGACCCGCGAGGCCCAAAGAGCCGCCGCTGACGGGTCGCCCCGTCAGCGGCGAGGAATCGTGCCGGGTTGCGGAAGGGCTCAGCGCCGGCGGCGTCGGCCGAGGGCGACCAGCGCGCCGAGGCCAAGCAGCGAGAGGGTGGCCGGCTCGGGGATCACATCGCCGGCAGCCGCCACGGCCCAGAGGGTGATCCGCCCGTCGGTGACCTCGCCGTCGAAGTCGGCCCGCAGCGCGCCGTTGGAGTAGTCGGCGAGCAACTCCCAGGCCGAGCGGTCGGTCGAGCCGAACTCGCCGGTGATGCGCTCGTCGCCCAGCCAGGCCTGCACGTCGGTCAGCTCGCTGAGGTTGAAGAGCACGAGCCCATCGAGCAGGTGGATGTTCCCGCCGACGGGCACGTCGTTCGAGCCGCGCACGCCGGCCTCGGCGATGCCGGTGTTGCCGGTCACCACGTCGAGCATGCCGCCCTCGAGCAGGACGCTCGCCTGACCGAGGTTGCTCGCGTTATTGTTGCCGATCCTGAACTTGCCGACGACCGTGACCGAGCCGTCAGTCATCCGCACCTGCCCCACGCCGTTGTCGCCGACGAGGAACTCGCGGGTCGCCACCACGCCGCCGGTCACGTCGAAGATCCCACCGTCGCAGGTGAAATCCTCGGCGCCGCCGCTCCAGTTGTTGCGGCCGACCCAGAGCTGGTCGAAGAAGACCTGCCCCCCGGCCGCGACCTCGACGTGGCCGGCGCAGGCGGCCGAGCCTGTCACGCCGAGGTTCGTCCATCCCATGATGTTGTTGGGGATCACTGAGTCGATCACCAGCGGAGCGCCGTGGCCGTTGTCGATGCCCGGCACGTCGAAGAAGATGGCGTCGTAGGGGTGGGTGGGAAGCACCGCGCCGGGGTATTCCGTGGCGGACCCCCAGCCCGACCAGGTACCCTGGGGCTCCTCGTACCTGGCTTGCCAGTTGCCCACGGTCGTCCAGTTCGTGTCCGCCCCCGGGCTGGCGTTGTCGTACTGATAGTGGATGTTGTAGGGTGCCCCCGAAGCCGGGCACACCCAGACCACCGCCACCGCCACGGTCGCCATCGCAACCGTCCACAGACCCCGAGTGGTCATCCTGTGCCTCCTGTTCGTTGGCGGCATCTGACTTGCTGTCTAGTCCCCCGACTACCACCAAAGGCACTTGAAGCGACCAGCAAATCCCGTGCCGAGGAGCGCCCGCGCGACACGCCTCCCGGGCTTTTCCCGCAAACGGATTGCTGGCGTGGACTTACGCCCTCGCCGCTCCACGCCGCGCCGGCCCTTCGGCGACCACGTGGGGGGCCGCATGTTGACGTTCGGCAACATGCTCCGGGCAAGCGCGCGGCGAAACACGAGATAAGCCCTGAATTGGCAAGCGCTTACGGCATGTTGACGCTCGGCAACATCCGTGCGCCGCAAGTCAACATCCCGCCGCCTGCGGGCCCGACCCATGCGGGATCGGCCGGCCGCGCAGGCCGTCGGCCGCACGATCCGGGGCCGCACGCGCCCGCACCGATGCGGTTGACAGCCCCGGGCGGCGGCCGCTATACTGCCAGCGAGGGCGATCCACCGCACGTCTGTGGCCCCGCGGGCCTGCGCGAGCTCGACGCCGCCGATCGCGACGCGCCGTGAGGGCGAGCGCCCGAGCCTGGTAGGGGCACCGGAGCCACCATGGCGCCTGGCTTGCTGGCACAGCTCGGGGCGCTGGCAGTGTTGCTGGCGCTGTCGGCGTTCTTCTCGGGGTCGGAGACCGCGCTGTTCTCGCTGAGCCGGGTGCAGGTGGCGCGGCTGCGCGAGCGCGGGGGCAGGACGGGGCGCGCGGTGGCGGACCTGCTGGGCCGTCCTCGGCGGCTGCTCATCACGATCCTCGTGGGCAACATGGTGGTGAACATCGCGACGGCGAGCCTTCTGGCCGTCGTGGCGGCGCGGACGGCGCTGGGCCGCTGGGGCGTGGCCGTCGCCATCGCGGCCTCGACGGCGCTGCTGCTCGTCTTCGGCGAGGTCACGCCCAAGACGTTCGCCGTGCGCAACGAGGAGGCCTTCTCGCGGTTCGCCGCGCTGCCGCTGCTGGGGCTCAGCCGGGTGCTGTGGCCGATCCGCGTGGTCCTGCGGGCCATCACGACGGCCGTGCTGTTCGTCCTGCGCCAGGGGCACGTGGCGAGTCGGCCGCTGCTGACGGAAGGCGAGTTCCAGGCCGCGCTCGAGGCGGGTGCCGAGGAGGGGGTGATCGACGAGCACGAGCGCGCGATGGTCGAGCACATCTTCGAGTTCCGCGACCTCGACGTCCGGGAGCTGATGGTGCCCCGGACCGAGATGGCCTGCGTGGACGAGCGTGCGACGGTGGGCGAGGCGCTGGCGGCGGCGCGGGCCGCGGGCCACTCGCGGCTGCCCGTCCACACGGGCGACCTGGACGAGATCTGGGGGGTGTTCGACGTCCGCGACCTGCCGTCGTGGCGCGGCCGGGGCGTGACGGGGTGGACGCTGCGGGAGTTCGTGGACGGCTCGGCGTCGCTGGCGGACGCGCCGCGCCGGCCGCTGGTGCGCCCGGCGTTCCTGGTGCCCGAGACGCGTCACGTGGGTGCGCTGATGCAGGACATGCGCCAGGGCGGCGAGCACGTGGCGGTGCTGGTGGACGAGTATGGGGGGACGGCGGGGCTGCTGACGCTCGAGCAGCTCACCGACGAGCTGGTCGGCGGGGTGCTGACGCGGGGTCGGGGCGGGGAGCCGCTCTACCGGGTGGCGGACGATCGGCTCCAGATCCTCGGCGAGGCGCGGCTGCGCGAGGTGTGCGGCGAGCTGGGCCTGGTGGTGCCGAAGGTGGACGTGGACAGCGTGGGCGGCTACGTGCTCAGCCTCTTCGGGCGGTTCCCTCGGCGCGGCGAGGAGGCGACCGACGCGCGCTACCGGTGGCGGGTGCTGCGGATGAGCGGGCGGCGGGTGGCCGCCGTGGAGGTCGAGGCGCTCGAGGCCCCGGGCGACGGGGAGGCGGCGCCATGACCCTCGCCCTCGTCCTGCTGTCGGCCTGCGTCGTCGTGTGCCTGGTGCTCGAGGGCTTCTTCTCGGGCTCCGAGACGGCGATCATCTCGGCCGACAGGGCGCAGCTCCGCGCCGCGGCCCGGCGCGGCGACGGCCGCGCGCGCCTCGCCGAGCGCCTGCTCGACCAGGCCGAGACACTCCTCAGCACCACCCTCGTCGGCACCAACCTCGCCGTCGTCACGGGCACCTCGCTCGCCACCCTCGTCGTCGCCGAGCTGACCCGCGCCTGGGGCATCCCCATCAGCGAGGGCGCCGCGACCATCCTCGTCATGTCGCCGCTCATACTCGTCGTCGGCGAGATCGTGCCCAAGTCCATCGCCCGGGGCAACGCCCACCGCCTGACCCTGCGACTCGCCGGCCCCCTGCGACTCGCCCAGCGCCTGATGAAGCCGGTCGTCGTCGCCTCGAGCTGGCTCACCGAGACCGCGCTCGTGCTGCTCGGCAGCAAGCCCACCGGCGAGAGCCCCTACGTGAGCCGCGAGGAGCTCAAGGCCCTGGCCGACATCGGCGAGCAGCACGGCGTGCTCGACGACCACGAGCGCCGCATGATCCGCAGCGTCCTCGAGCTGCGCGACCGCCCCGTCGCCACCGTCATGGTCCCGCTGGTGGACATCGCGTCGCTCGAGCTCGGCGCCTCGGTCGCCGACCTCGAGGCCCGCGCCGCGCAGACCGGCTTCGCCCGCTTCCCCGTCCACGAGGGCCGGGTGGACAACATCGTCGGCATCGTGGGCCTCGCCGACGTCCTGCGCGCGGGCGAGATCGCCGACCCCGGGGCCGCGCCCATCGCGCCCTGCGTGCGCCGCGGCATCCCCTACGTGCCCGAGTCCAAGTCGGTCGCCGACCTGCTCCGCGAGCTGCGCTACAGCCACGCCCCCATGGCCATCGTCGTGGACGAGCACGGCGGCGTGGTCGGCCTCGCCACGACCCAGGACCTCGTCGAGGAGATCATCGGCCGCATCCGCGACGAGCGACTCGACGGCCCCCGCGCCCTGGCACCGGCCGATGGCGCCGTGTTCGAGTGCGCGGGGAGGACCGACGTCGACGAGCTGGCCGAGCGCACAGGCCTGCGGATCGAGCACGAGGGGTTCGAGACCGCCGCCGGCCTCGTCATCCGCCGCGCCGGCCGCATCCCCCAGGCCGGCGAGACCGTCGACCTCGGCTCCCACCGCGTCGAGATCCTCGAGGCCACACCCCGACGCGTCACCCGCCTGCGCTTCACCCGCAAGTGAGCCGCCTGCGCCGGGTCTAGCCCGCATTTCTCACCAGCTTTCGCCGCCAGCGGCCGCCTTTCGCCCC
>CBFDBL010000327.1:0-7112 GCA_965603035.1 uncultured bacterium | reverse complement strand
TCGTAGCAGGGCTCGAGGCCCTCGGCGCGGGAGCGGTGGTTGCAGTAGAGCGCGGCGTCGGCCCAACTGATCATCTCGACGGGGCGCTGGGGGCCTTTGAAGTGCGACGGATTGCCGAGCACGTGCTTGCCGTATCGCGCCTGCGTCACCTCGGATCGGTCCATCAGGAAGGCATTGACCCACACGCGATGGGCGGGCGCCTCGTCGGGGTTCCCCTCCTCGCTCCCCATCTCGAACGAGCCGGCGGGGACCCCGACCATCTCGATGCCGGAGGCCGTGATGACGATCTGCGGCGGCTGCGACGAGGACGCCTCCCGTGCATCCTGGCACGAGAAGGCGAGCAGACAGGCCATGAGGCACGCGGGACGACGCATGGTCACTTCTTCACGGGCACCCAGTCGGGTTCCTTGTTGCACTTGCCGTCGGCGGTGATGGCGAGCCATCGGTTGGTCGCGTCGGCGTCGGCGACGCCGATGTCCCAGCCCTCGGCGCGGACGCCGACGATCTCGGGTGCGAGGCCGAGCCGCTTGGTGCTCGGGCCGCGGGCGAAGGCCACGTAGCGTCCGCACGGCGACCAATCGACGTGGTAGATCTTCATGGGCTTGGCGCTCGTCGCGATGTCGCGCCGGTTGACGACCCTGGGCTTCGGCCCCGAGAAGTCGAGGTCGCCGACGCGCAGCGCCCAGTCGCTCGGCCCCCAGGCCACGCGCGTGCCGTCGGGGCTGATGTCGGGCCGGCAGCCGGGGATGCCGAGGTTGAACACTTTCGTGCCGTCGGCCTCGATGGCCAGGATCGCGTGCTTGTGCCCCATGCCCGCGTGCACGGTGGCCACGAACCATTTGCCGTCGGGCGACCAGCAGAGGTTGTAGAGGTGATGGATGCCCTTGTGGGGGTGCTCGCGGTGCTGGCCCGTCTTCAAGTCGTAGACGACGATGCCCTTGGTGGCGAAGTCGCGGTAGCAGAACTTCTCGAACTCGCCCCTGAGGTACGCGATGGCGCCGCCGTCGGGGCTCCAGCAGGCCTGGCGGGCGTTCCTGGCGACCAGGGTGCGGCCCGTCCCGTCGAGGCTCATGTAGTAGACATTGCGGATCCTCGAGGCGCCCTCCCCCTCGTCGGCCGAGAAGCACACCTTCGTGCCGTCGGGCGACGCGTGGGGGGACAGCTCGTGGACCTGCGGCGTGCGGGTCACGTTCGCGCGATTCGAGCCGTCGGGGCTCGCCACGAACAGCTCCCAGTTGCCGTCGTGGAAGGTCTCGTAGATGACCCTGGCCTGGAGTGAGCGCAGCTCGGTCCGCAGCGTCGCTTCCTCGGCGGCTTCCTGCCTGGCGATCTCCTCGGTGAGCGCGAGCGACACGGGCTTCCAGATCCCCGCTCCGCCGCCCCCGCTGTTGTCGGCGAGCACGGCGAGCAGATTCCGCTCCCCGCACTTCGCGACCTGGGTGACGTCGAAGGAGAACTCGGTGTTCCACCCCTTGTGCTCGCCGAGCCTCCGCCCGTTCATCCACACCACCGCGTCGTCGTCCACGCCGCCGAAGACGAGCGTGATCCGCTTCCCCTGCCAGGCGGCAGGCACGTCGAGCCACTTGCGGTAGAAGACGAAGCGCGCGCTGTAGGGATCTTCCTTGGCCCTGACGTCCGCCGGCTCCCACGAGGCATCGTCGAACCTGGGCTCGAAGAATGTGCCTGCAAGGGTCTTGCCGTCGACCGCCTCCTTCACCTTCCACGCCTTCATCACCGGGAGCCGCAGTGCGAGCTGGCCCGCGCGTGCGGCCGGGCACGCGGCGGACAGGATGAGGGCCGCCAGCGCCGCCGCGGCAGGCCAGCCATTCGCGTCGATGGGTCCGCTTCTCATCGGAGGTTCTCCGTTTCGTGCCCGCGTAGTCTAGCCGCTGGCCGACGGCTCCGTCAAGCTCCGCTCGCGTTTGACTGACCACCCCCCGGCCAGTACGATGGGTGTGTGAGGACGACCCGCGGAGCCTGCCTCAGGGTGCTCAGTCCATGCGCAGATGGCCTGTCCTGCTCGCCGTGTTCGTGTGCCTTACCGAGGTGCGGGTCGGGGCGGCCGAGGTGCTCGCCGGCCGCTGGCGCGGCGTGCACACGGCCGGCGGGCGCGCCTGCCAGCACCTGATCCTCGTCAAGAAGGCGGGCAGCGGCTACTCGGGCCGCGGGCTCGTCTTCTTCGGCGTCAGCGAGAAGCAGGCCGTGCTGGCTGCGAAGGGGGCGAAGCCCAGGGGCGCGACCGCCGGGGCCATGGTCGTCCTTCAGCTCTACGCCGTGCGGCTCAAGGACGGCGAGCTGACGTTCCGCGGCACCAAGGCCAAGTATGTCTTCGGCGGCGGTGGCGGCTACGCGCCCGACACGTTCAGCGGCACCCTCAAGCCGCCGGGCGTGATCGCCGGCGACGCGGCCGACGCGCGCGGCACCAAGGCCACCTTCCAGCTCGCCCACGAGCAGGCCCTCGCGAAGCCGCTGCCCCTCGACGTCGCCAAGGGCAAGACCCACAGCCTCGCCTGCCTCGACACCCCCAGGTACCACTACACCCTCTATGTCCCCGAGAGCTACGACCCCGCCACCCCGACGCCCGCGCTCGTGAACTTCTCGCCCGGCGGCCGCGCCAAGCCGCTCTCCACCACGATGGCCGACGAGCTCGGCTGGATCATGGTCGGCCTCACCGAGTCCAAGAACGGCCCCATCCAGCCCTCCGCCGAGAACCGCGATGCCGCGCTCTTCGACCTGCGCCGACGCCTCCACATCCATCCCAGGCGGCTCTACTTCTCGGGCTTCTCCGGCGGCGCCCGCATGGCCTCGTGGTCCGGCGCCGCCTACCCCGGGTGGTGCGCCGGCCTGATCTGCATCGGCGCAGGATACCTCCAGACCCCGCCACCGCTCCATCAGCCCGTCTTCTTCCTCGTCGGCAAGACCGACATGAACCACGGCGAGGTCACCCGTCTCCAGCCCGCCGAGGCCAGGAAGGCGCGCAAGACACAGCTCGTCGTCCACCCCGGCGGCCACTCCTGGGGACGCAAGGAGGATCACGAACAGGCCATCCGCTGGCTCGACTCCCTCTACAAGGGGGACGCGCGCCCGCGAGACGCGCGGAAGGGCGCCAAGGCAAGATGAAGAGAAGAGGAAGGGAGAGCGTCGTCATGGTCGCCGCGCTACTCGTCGGCTGGACAACCTGCGCCGACGGCGACGTCGGGCTCGTCGAGGCCGAGGGCTTCGAGGAGCTCGGCGGCTGGGTCGTGGACCCGCAGTTCATGGACCAGATGGGCTCGCCCTATCTGCTCGCGCACGGCCTCGGCGTGCCGGTGAAGGACGCGACGACGACCGTCGCGTTCCCCGCGGCGGGCACCTACCGCGTGTGGGTGCGGACGATGGACTGGGTGGCGCGCTGGAAGGCCCCCGGGCAGCCAGGGCGCTTCCAGGTGCTCATCGACGGCAAGCCGTTGCCGACGACGTTCGGCACGAAGGGCGCCGAGTGGTTCTGGCACGACGGCGGCATGGTGACCCTCGCACGCAAGCAGGCGACCGTCGCCCTGCACGACCTGACCGGCTTCGAGGGCCGCTGCGACGCCATCGCCTTCAGCACCGACCCGCAATTCCGACCGCCCAACGCGCTGAAGGCGACGACCGCCTGGCGCCGCCGTCTGCTGGGCATCGCGGAGGAGCCCGAGGACGCTGGCGAGTTCGACCTCGTGGTGGTCGGCGGCGGGATCGCGGGCACCTGCGCCGCGCTCTCCGCGGCGCGCTTGGGGCTCTCGGTCGCGCTGATCCAGGACCGGCCGGTGCTCGGAGGCAACAACAGCTCCGAGGTCCGCGTGTGGCTCGCCGGCGCGCGGAACAAGGAGCCCTACCCCCGCATAGGCGAGCTGGTCCGCGAGCTCGAGCAGAAGCGCCGCGCGCACTACGGCCCCAGCAACACCGCCGAGCTCTACGAGGACGACCGCAAGCTCGCACTCGTCCGGGCGGAGGAGCACCTCACCCTGTTCCTACGTCATCGCGCGAACGCGGTGGAGCGCGACGGCGGGCGCCTCGCCGCCCTCATCGCCCAGCACACCCAGACCGGCGCCCGACGCCGGCTCCGAGGCCGCTGGTTCGCCGACTGCACGGGCGACGGCTGCATCGGCTTCCTGGCCGGGGCCGACCACGAGATGACCGAGAAAGGCCACATGGGCCGCTGCAACCTCTGGAACGTGGCGGCGACCGACAGGCCGCAGCCCTTCCCCCGCTGCCCCTGGGCGCTCGACCTGAGCGACAAGCCCTTCCCCGGCCGCGGCAACGACAAGCGCGGCATCAAGGCCCTCGGCGGCTGGTACTGGGAAAGCGGCTTCGACCACGACCCGTTCGAGAAGTCGGAGTACATCCGCGACTGGAACTTCCGCGCGGCCTACGGCGCCTGGGACGCGCTGAAGAACGTGGACAAGGTCTACCCCAACCACAAGCTGAACTGGATGGCCCACATCGCCGGCAAGCGGGAGTCGCGCCGGCTCCTGGGCGACGTCGTCCTCTCGCAGGAGGACCTGGTGGCCGGCAAGGCGTACCCCGACGGCTGCGTGCCCACCGGCTGGTCCATCGATCTGCACCTGCCCGAGCCCCGGTACGAGAAGGGCTTCGAGGGCGATGCGTTCCTCGCCCGCGTCGCCCCCGCCCCGCGCTACACGACGCCCTACTGGATCCCCTATCGCTGCCTCTACAGCCGCAACGTGGCCAACCTGTTCATGGCCGGCCGCGACATCAGCGTGACCCACAAGGCCCTCGGCGCGACCCGCGTGATGCGCACGGGCGGCTGCATGGGCGAGGTGGTCGGCCGCGCCGCCTACCTGTGCAAGGCCCGCGACTGCGACCCCCGCGCCGTCTACGCCCAGCACCTCGACGAGCTCAAAGCCCTCCTCGGCCGCTCCCTCCGCAAGGCAAGGCCCAGGGTGGACCCCGCCTGGGTCCAGGCCGCGGGCAGGAACCTCGCACTCGGCGCCGCCGTCGCCGTCTCCGGCAGCCGCGACCCCGAGGCCCATCCGCCCAGCCGCGTCAACGACGGGGAGCTCGACACCGACGACAACGCGCTCCGATGGCTCAGCGCCCCCACGGTCCCCAACTGGGTCGAGCTCTCGTGGCACGAGCCCCACACCCTCGGGATCGCCCGCATCGTCTCGGGCTACAACCAGGGCGGGGGCCTCACCGCCCCCATCGCCGACTTCGTCCTCCAGGCACACGACGGCACCGCGTGGAAGGACATCGCTGGAACGAAGGTCGCGGGGAACACCCAGGTGGACTGGCACGCCCGCTTCGCGCCCGTGACCGCGCGCCGCCTGCGCCTGCTCGTCACGCGCTCCCAGACCGACGTCTCGCGCATCTGGGAGATCGAGCTCTACGCCCCACAGGCCAAGCCCCCCCCGCGCTGACCGCCGCCAGAAGCGCCCTCGCAACCGTGCAAACGGCTTGCGCATCCTGGTGCCCGTGCCTATAATACCGGCACGTTCATGTCGTGAGGCCCCCGAGGAAGGCGCCGATGACGAAGCAGGAGAGCCGCGTGGTGGTGGCCAGCGCGCCCGACGAGGACGGCACGCTGACCATCTCGCAGACAGTGCTGGCGGAGATCGCCGTGACCGAGGCGTCCGCCACCGAGGGCGTGGTGCTCGGCCGCGAGGCGGGCCGCAAGGGCAAAGGCCCGCCTGCCGAGTGCGTGGCGGTGCGCGTGGACGGCCACGAGGCGCTCTTCGAGTTGCGCATCGGCGTGCGCCACGGCCTCAGGATGCCCGACGTGGCCGACGCGCTGCGCCAACGTCTCGTCGAGGCCGTGAGGGCCAAGACCGGCTACACGGTGCGGGCCGTCAACATCGTGATCGAGCGCATCGTCCGCGAGCAGGCGGCGCCGGCGGAGCCCTGAGCCCGGAGCACAGCTATGGCCAAGAGCGGCACGCCCCAGCCCACACCCGTCCTCCAGCAGGAGATGGGGACCCTCGAGGTCGCGGAGGCGGTGTTCCACGACCTGTTTGCCGGGGCCATCGCCGGCGTGCCTGGGGTGGCATCGGTCAGCCGCATGTCCGGCGGCCTGTTCGGCCGCGGCGGCGACAGCGTGCGCGTCGAGCGCGGCGCCGGCGAGGTCGCCTTCTCGGTCAACGTCAGCGTCCACTACGAGGTGAACATCCCGAAGCTGGCCGGCGAAGTGCGCGACCGCGCCAGCGGCGCCGTCGAGCACCTCACCGGCTACACCGTGCGCGCCGTCAACGTGACCATCGACCATATCCTGCCCCCGCAGCCCCCGACCGCGGAGCAGGAAGAGCCCCTGGGCGAACCTATCCCCGAGATCCCACCCGTCCCCGACGAGGAGTAGGGCTCCCCCGCCCCCGACCCATGCTCGTCCTCGGCATCGAGACCTCGAGCCGGCTGGGCAGCGTGGCGCTCTGGCGTGACGGCCACACCCTCGCCGAGCAGACCATCGCCCAGACCCACAACCACGGGGCGCTCCTGTGGGTGGAGCTGCGCCGCCTCTGCGCCGACGCCGCCACCGCCCCGAGCGACCTCGACCTGCTCGCCGTGAGCCAGGGGCCCGGCTCGTACACAGGCCTGCGCATCGGCATCACCGCGGCGCGCACCGCCGCATGGGCACTCGGCAAGCCGATGCTCGGCGTGCCCAGCCTCGACGTGCTCGCCCACAACGCGCCGCCCGACGCCGTACACGTGGCGACCCTGCTCGATGCCAAGCGCCGGCAGGTCTACGCCTGCGTCTTCGAGCGGCGCGAGGGGCGGCTCGAGCCGACGATGCCCTACAGCGTCCTGCGGCCCGACGAGCTCGAGCTGCCCGCCCAGTGCCTCGTCCTCGGCGATGCGGTCGAGCGCTACCGCGACGCCCTCGCCGGCGCCGGGGCGACCTTCGGCGACCAGGGGGCCTCGCGCCCCCGGGCCAGCGTCGTCGCGCGCCTCGCCGCCGCGCGGTACCACCAGGGCGAGCGCTGCGAGCTACACGCGCTCACGCCCATCTACCTGAGGCGACCCGAAGCGGAGGAAGTGTGGGAACGGAGACACGGGAAGAGCTGAGCGCGGCCCGCCCGACGGAGCCGACGCCGACGGCGCGGCGCACGTGGGCGAACGTGGACCTGGCGGCCCTGCGGCAC
>CBFDBL010000326.1:0-7115 GCA_965603035.1 uncultured bacterium | reverse complement strand
GGTAGAGGCTGTCGATCGTGAGCGCGGGCAAGACGATCTCGTGGATCGTCACCGGCGTGGAATCCTCGACGAACGAGCCGTAGGCCTCGGTGGGGCCGTAGTCGACCCGGCTGGCGGAGGCCGCCTTCGTCTCCCACATGATCGTGATCGCGTTCGTCTTCACGTTCTGAAGATAGGGTCCCTTGACAATCTTGTTCGCCCCGCCGTATGCGCAGAGCGAACCGATGGCGAGCAACACCACGACATGACAGACGATACGGGGAAATCGTCTCATAGCAGGACCTCCCGCCGGCTCGGGGCAACGCACCCAAGCCGGCCAACTGTCGCTCCGGGGCGCACGAAAAGCCGCGTGGTCGGGAGATACAGGAGGGCCGCGCGCTACACAACCCATGACGGTGCCCCCGTCAGTCATCGCACGACCGCTGCACCCGCAGCGGGCCGCGCAGCCGCATCTTACCCCTGTCCTGCCCCGCTGTCAAGCCAGGTGCCGTCAGCGCGGCAGCGCGCCGCCCCTGGGGATGGGGAGCCAGAGGGCCTGGATGTAGCGGACGCGGTTGACCCGTCCCCAGCCGACGAGTCCGCCGGCGATGGTGGTGCCGTCGCGGAGGGTGTAGGGGACATCGGCGAGCCGGGCACCGGGCCGGAGGGCGGGGCGGATGGTGGGCTCGCCCGCCGCCGAGGCGGGCCACACGGTCCGCGAGCGCATGTAGGCAAGGGGCGTGGCGAAGACCTCGAAGCGCGTGACCGCCACCGGCTGGCCGCTGGCAACGTCGGAGAGGGTGAGCTGCCGCCAGGCGTGGAGGTAGTCGCCCACGTAGCCGCCGAGGCCCCAGCCGCGAACCGTGCCGATCAGCTCGCCGGTGTCCTTCACCGTGGGGTCGAGGCACAGCACGTCGGCGTAGCGCTCGCCCGGGATGCCCCAGACCCAGGGATGCCCCGACCGCCGGACCATGGCGCCGTGGGTCGGGGCGAAGGAGACGCCGACGGAGTTCACGTACTCGCCGTTGATGATGCGCTCGAGCGCGGTGCCGCGTGCCGCCACCACCTGGCGGTCGGGCAGGGGCCACAGCGGCAGGCCTGCCCAGTCGCCAAGCTCGGCGCGCGTCAGCGGGCCCCCGCCCCAGGCGCTGAGGAAGGTGCAGCAGCCCGTCGGTGCCAGGGTCAGCGCGGCCAGTGCCGCGGCCGATACGAGTCGGCTCAAGGGCCTCATGGCGTTTCCCCCCTATGCTGCCGTGCGAGCCAGTCGAGCGCGGCCGGCACGTCGCTCTCGTGGCCGCCGTCGAACAGCGTGACCCGCGCGGCGCCGGCCGTGCGGTGGAACAGCACCTTGTGGCTGCGGCGCCCTGCGGCGGGGCCCGCCGCCGCGGCCAGGTGCTCCGGGACGCGGCGGTTCGCCACCATCCAGGCGACGTCGGCGTCGGCGATCTGCTTCTCGGGGCAGCCGTTGGCCTTCGCCAGCGCGTTGAAGGCCCGCAGCGAGTGCGAGACGGGCACCGAGCCTGTGTGGCCGTCGTGGATGCCGGCCTGGATGTCGAGCGGCAGGCCCTTGCCGGCGGCAAGATGGAAGAGCGGCGAGCGCTTGCGGTAGTCGGCCGCCGTGGCGGGGCCTGGCGGCCCGCCGCAGACCGCCTCGAGGTTGCGATGGTACTTGCGCCGGGCCTTCTTGCACTCGGCGTGCCAGCCCGCGACCGCAGGGCCCGCCAGGAGACATCCTGCCAGAAGCGCCGCGACACCATGTGGCTTCGTCATTCGACGCTCGGGGTTCGAAGGTCGGCGTTCGCGGGTCGCGCGGCTAGGGTCCCGCTGGGCCGATGGGGATCGGGAGCCAGAGGATCTGGATGTATCGGCGCCGGTTGACTCGTCCCCAGCCGAGTGCGCCGAGGAGCAGGATACTGCCGTCGCGGATGTCGTACTGGGCGTCGGCCAGGGGGCGCTTCGAGTAGGCCACGGTGTTGAGGCCGGGCAGGCCCGTGTCGTCCACGGGCCGGACCTTGCGGACGCGCGTCCAGCCGAGCCCGAAGCCGGGCACCGAGATGACGGCGCGGGCGGCCACGCGCTCGCCCGTCGCCAGGTCCCAGCAGTCCACACGCTCGCCCCAGGCCACGACCGCGTCCCACTCGTCCTCCGAGGCGTAGAACTGCCGGGCCTCGGCATCCCTCTGGTCGTAGTAGAGCCAGTCGCCGTGCTGCGGGCCGGGCACGAAGCGCAGCCACGGGTTCAGCCGGCCCTTGATGATCAGCCCTGGGACGGGGGTGAAGGGCACGTCGAGGATCTCGTTGAAGTTGGCCGCGAAGAGGCCAGCGTCACCGCGCAGCGAGTACTTCCCAAGGAAAGGCCGGTTCGGCGTCGCCTTGAGGCGGCCGATCAGGCTCTCGAGGCCCTGCGGGCTCGGCTTGGCCTTCTCGCTCATGCCGGCCCAGTCGCCCAGCTCGCTCCGCTGCAACGGCCCGCCGCCCGAGGCCGCGAAGAACATGCACCCGCTCTGGGCCACCACCAGGGCCGCCGCCGCGGCGGCTGCCAGCAAGCTGCGTCGGTGTCGGATCACTGCCGTCACTCCCTGTAAGACAGGCCTGTGGGTCGTCCGTGCCCCGTGGTGTCGCCGCCGCGCGCGGGGCGCAGGGCGCCGGCGGGGAGGGCCTATGCCTCGCCGATCTGTTCGAGGATCGGCTGGAGGGCGGCCTCGAGACTCTCCTCGCTGTCGCCGGCGTCGATGCCCTTGAACAGGTGCCAGACCTCCTCGTGGAGGGCGGTCTCGCCGGGCTCGAGCTCGTGCATGGGGCCGACGGTCTCGAGCTCCATGAACGAGCCGGCCGTGTAGGTCTCGCAGTTGCAGCCCTCGTCGGGGTAGTCGAAGGCGTCGTCGTAGGGGAACTGCTTGACGAAGAGGAGGCCCTGGCGGAGGTAGGCTGCCCAGCCCTGCTTGTTGGCCACGCCGACCTTCTGCGGCTCCTCGCGCGCCTCGTCGGTGCAGAGGCGAAGGAACTTGCTGCCGATGGCGAAGCGCGGGTCGGCGAGGTTGGAGTAGTGCCAGAGCACGACGGGCCGGGCGGGCAGCAGGTAGTCGTCGTGCGCGATGTAGGGCTCCTGGGGGAGGATGGTGGTGCCGCCGCCGTTCATGATGGTCAGCGCCCACGGGGCGAGCTGGACGGCCCAGAGGCTGGCGTTGGTGAGCTTGTGGAGCACGGTGACCCGGGTGCCGTCGGCGTCGAGGCTGACGATCATCTCCTTGAGGATGCCGGTCGGCTCCTCGACGGGCTGGACGAGGTGGAGCGCGCCCTCCTGGCAGAAGCACTCGATGGGGCCATTGTCGGGCACGTAGGATCGCGGGATGGACTCGGGTGCATGCCAGAGGCGGTGTCCGCCGTAGGGCTTCCACTCGCCGAGGTCGGTGGTCACGGCGGCCTCGGGGCACTCGCCGAGGATGTTCTCGCCGCCGACGAAGCCATAGCGGATGACCCGCGGCCCGACGTCAGTGGTCGCAAGAAGCTCCACCGTGCCGTTCGCCAGCACGCAGCACTTGTGCCCGGCATACTCGACCTGCTCGCACGGAGCCATGTCACCTCTCCCTTGCGGACACTTCGGGTACGGTACCTCGCCGCCGCGGCGCCTAGGGTAACCGCCGAGCATCGTGGAGTCAAGGAGGCAACACGGGGGCCCCGCCGCCGCAACGGGAGGGCGAGGCTCCCGCCGAGCAGCGAACGGGGGGGGACGCTCGCCGGCGGCTCGCGACGGCTCGCCAGGAGCCTCGCCCTCCCCTGGAGCTCGCCGCGGTTCCTCCCTATCGGCTCCCGCCGGCAAGGGTGCGACGCCACTGGGCCATCAGGTCGGGGCGGTTGGTGGTGATGGCCTCGACGCCCCAGCGGGCGAGCGCGTCCATCACGACGGGGTCGTCAACGGTCCAGCACCACACGCGGAAGGCGCGCCGCCGCAGCTCGGCCACGAACTCGGGCGAGAGCATCTGGAAGTTGAGGTCGAGGATGGCCGCGCCGCACTTGCGGGCGCGCCCGCAGAGGCTGTCGGCCTGCTGGCCCATCGTGCCCTTGGGCTTGCCGCCGACGACGAGGGCGACGGGGAGCCCCGGCTCGAGGGCGTGGACATCAGTGCAGGCCTGGTCGCTGAAGGAGATGGCGACCGACTGGCCAAGCATGTCGGCGGCCCGCACGGCCGAGACGACCTCGCGCGCGATCCCGTCGGGCTTGACCTCGATCATCGCCTTCGCCGTCGTCGCCTTCATCTTCCGCAGCACGTCGAGCAGCGTCGGCACGGGCTCGCCGGCGAATCGCTTGTCCTTCCACGCGCCGGCATCGAGCTTCCCGAGTTGCGCGAGGGTAAGCTCCGCCACTTCCCCTGTGCCGTCGGTGGTGCGCTGCACCGTCTTGTCATGCATAAGGACGGGCACGCGGTCGCTGGAGTTGTAGACGTCGAACTCGATGCCGTCGGCGCTGGCCTCGATGCCCTTCATCACGGCGAGCAGGGTGTTCTCGGGGTAGACGGCCGAGAAGCCGCGGTGGGCGATGCACAGGCAGCGCTCGGGGTGGTCGACGGCGGGCGGCGGCTCCGGCCCCCTGGGCAGAGCGCGGACGACGAAGTCGTCGAACCGCGCGACGCACCCGCTGACCCCGAGCCCTGCACAGCCCGTCTCGCGGTCCACGCAGAACTGGCTGTCGATGACCCGCTGGCCGTCCAGGTAGCCCTGCACTCTCGTGCCCTGGACAACAACGCGCAGCCGACGGGGCGCGCCCAGCTTCGCGTCGGCCCTGGCCTTTGCCGCGGCCCGCACGCTCCAGCGCTTCCAGGTGGCTCGCACGGCGAACTCCGTGCCGTTGCGTGCCGTGGTCCTCTGGCGGATGGGGAAGTGGGAGAAGGGGGTCGAGGCATCGGCGGGCGCGCGGAAGACGATCGAGAGCCAGCGGCTCGGCTCCCGCACCTTGACGAACGTGGCCGTCACCTCGACCTCGTAGTTCTCCCAGGCCGCGTCGCCGGCGAGGACGTAGGCTTCCCCTTTGACGGAGTCGGCGATCAGGGCACCCTTGTCGACCCGCCACGCTCCGCGGCTGACCCGCCAGCCGGCGGGCAGCTTGCCGTCGGCCCCGTCGAAGCTCTCGCGCAGCAGCGTCGGCGCCGCCGCCGAGGCCGCGGCCAGGGGCACAAAGAAAACGAGAACCCCGATGAGGCCCGCGTGGGACAGGTACATGCGTTGTCTCCTCGGCAGGATCTACAGGATCTTCTCGACGCGGACCTGCGTCTGAGGGCCGAGTTCGCCGACGACGAGCTTGCGGCGGTCAATGGCGACAGAGCCGCGCTCCCCGCCCGGCTCGCCGACGCGCAGGTGGGCCGATCGCAGGCCTCCGAGCCACCAGCGCCGGTCAGCGGCATAAAGCATGTCGCCTGGCCTCGCATTGAGCCGCGCGAGATCGTCGGGATGGAGCGTTACCAGGTCGGCCTCGTCCTCGGGGCGCTCGGCCGCGACGACGGCGAGAAGCAGCCGCTCACCGGGCTCCTCGTTGGGTGCCGAGCCCTTGAAGAGCTCCTTGGCCCGTCGAATGGAGCCGATGACCAGCCCCTCGAGCTTCGCCTCCGGCTCGGGCTTGGTGAGCAGGGTCACGGCGATGCCGATGATGCTGCATACGACGATGCCGTAGAGCGAGCGCATGTAGGTGAAGCCCGCAGGCTCGATGCCCTGGCCGACCCAACTGATGAGCCACTGGCCGAGCGTCAGCCCGCCGCCGACCGGCACCCTCACGTACGTCAGCACCATGCACGCGGCGCCGCCGGCCAGCGTGGCGAAGGCCGCGGCGCGGGTGAACCGCTTCCAGCACACGCCGAGGACGATGGCCACCACCATCGGCGGGGTGACCGTGGCCACGAAGTTCGCGTGCGCGACGTACATGTCCTTGAAGGCCATGAAGGTGGGCACGAGCACGACGCCGACGAGTGCGGCCAGGATGGCCACCGTGCGGGCCGTGGCGAGATAGTGGCTGTCCGACGCGCCCTTGCGGATGAAGGGCCGGTAGATGTCGTTGACGGCGATCGCCGACACGGCGTTGATGAGCGAGTCGGTCGTCGACATGAGCGCGGCGAGCAGCGCGGCCATCAGCACGCCGAAGAAGCCGATGCCGCCCACCTTGTCCGCCACGAGCACGAAGATCTGGTCGGCGCTGGTGTCGGCCGGCAGCAGCCCAGCGTGGACCATGGCCCGCCCGATCCAGCCGGGGTTCGACACCGCGATCGCCGCGAGCGGCATCAGGCACAGGACGATGAACACCGCGGCCTTGCGCCCGTCGCGCACGCTCTTGGCACACATGAAACGCATCAGGATGCCCTGGTTCATGAAGTAGAAGGCCACGCCGTTCGCCATCCCGTCCTGCCAGAAGACGCCGATGGCAGGGAACTTCGCGGGCTTGTTGAGCCCGGCGAAGGCCCTGCGGAAGGCGGGCGGGAAGTTGGCCCAGAAGCCGCCGTGCTCGCCCAGCACCACCACCCCGAGCACCAGCACCGCCAGCCCCGCGGCCAGCAGCAGGATGCCCTGGGCAAGGTCGGTCATGATCACCGACGTCTGGCCGCCGAAGTGAACGTAGACGGCGCACACCACCGCCACGCCCGCCGCGCCCCAGAGGACCGGCCAGCCGAGCATCGCGTTCAGCGCCTTGCCCAGCATGAAGAAGTTGTAGCCGATGTAGCCCACCAGGTAGAGCAGGATGATGAACGTCGACATGACCCGACACTTGCGGTCGAACCGCCGCTCGAAGTACTCCGGCACCGACGTGACCCGCGTGAAGTAGATGATCGGCAGCCAGCCGAACATGAACAGCGGCATCAGGAACCAGTCGTTCAGGTAGGTCTGGGTGGACGAGAAGCCGTACTGGAAGGCCTTCTGGGAGTACTTGATGAAGGAGTAGGAGCCGACGGTCGTCGCGACGAACGACATCCCGACCAGCCACCAGGCGAAGCGGCGGCCGCCGAAGAAGAAGTCGCTCGTGGACTTGGCGTACCGGCCGAACACCAGGCCGAAGCCCATGATGCCCACGACGTAGGCGATGATGATCGTGTAGTCGACCCAGTGGCCCACCTGCTGGGCCGCGGCCAGAGGCGTCATGAGAGGAAGGCTGCTCACG
>CBFDBL010000325.1:0-7116 GCA_965603035.1 uncultured bacterium | reverse complement strand
GTGCGGGGACGGTGGGCTGGGAGCGCGCGTGCTTCGTGCGCGCGGTGCAACTCAGCTCGGTGGTGTGGGAGACGGCGAGCCTGGGGCTGATGTACGCGCTGGTGCGGCGCGTGCGGGGCCTTCGTGCGGCGGCGCGGGCCTGCTGGGTGTACGTAGCGCTGTTCGCCACGGCGTTCGTGGGGCTGAGCTACGTGGACAGCTTCCCGGTGTTCCTGATGCTGGCGGGACTGGTGCTGGCGTTCAGCGGCCGTCCTGTGTGGTCGGCGATCGCTCTGGCAGGGGGCTTCATGGCGAAGCTGATCCCGCTGGTCCTGCTGCCGACGGCGCTGAAGAGCGACGGCCGCTGGCGCTGGCGGCTGGCGGCGGCGGGCGCGTTCGTGCTGTTCGTGGGCTACTTCGCCGCGCCGTTCCTGGCGACGGGGCGCCACTGGCTGGTGCACTCGGTCGAGAGCTCGGTGCGTCGGGCGCCGTGGGAGACGGTGTGGGCGCTGCTCGACAAGCGGCACGAGTTCGGCTACGTGGGCCCCGCGCCGTCGGACTACCCCGACTTCTACGCGCGCTACAAGGTGCAGGGCGGCGTGCAGGCCACCCTGGCGAGTGCGCCGCCTGGGCTCTTCGGCGAGGGGCCGCGGGGCCACGTGCAGCGGCTCCGGGTGGCGAGTCGCTTCGCGCGGGACCTGTCGTTCATCGACTCGCAGCCGCGGATGGAGTGGTTCTGGCCCGTCTACGCGCTGGTGGGCCTGGTGGTCGGGGGGGGCTATCTCCTCACGTTCGCGCGGCTGCCTGCGGAGCTGCCGCAGCGTCGGCGGCTCGTGTTCGCCGCCTTCAGCCTGGTCGTCTTCTTCTTCTACTCGAAGGGCTGGAGCCCGCAGTTCGTGCTCTACCTCATCCCGCTGCTGCTGGTGGCGTTCACGCCGGGGGAGGGCGCCGTGTGGTGCCTGCTGCTGAGCGCCACGGCGTTCCTCGAGACGCCGGTGTGGACTCACCACCTCTTCGGGCGGCCCGACCACGTGCTGGCGGCGCCGCTCGTGCTCGTGGCGGCCGTGCTCGGCCGCACCTTCCTGTTCGTGCTCATCACCCTGCGGCTCTATCGGCGGCTGTGGCGCGACTGACGGGGAGCGCCCGCGGTCGCTCTCAGCGCCGTTGCTGCCAGCGCTCCATGACCCGGCGGACGTAGGCGCGGGTCTGGGGGAAGGCAGCGGCGGCGATGAGCTGCTGGGGGGGGAGGCCGGGGTGTTGGCGTCGCCACTTGTCGAGGTTGCCTGGGCCGGCGTTGTAGGCGGCGAGGTAGAGGTAGGGCTCGTCGGCGAACTGGCGGCGGAGCCTGGCGAGGTAGAGGGTGCCGAGTCGGACGTTGAGGTCGGGGTCGAAGAGGTCGTCGGGGCCGCGGTAGGGGATGCTGTGGCGGCGGGCGATCTCCTGTGCGGGGGCGGGCAGGAGCTGCATGCGGCCGCGGGCGCCGGCCTTGGCGGTGGCGCGCGGGCGGCTCCCGCTCTCGGCCTCGATGACGGCCAGCACGAGGGCGGGGTCGAGGCCGACGGCGTTGCCGTAGCGGGTGGCGAGCGGGGTGGCGTCGAAGCGCTCGGTGGCACGCAGGTAGAAGGCGAGCGCGATGGCGGCTACGAGCACCAGGGCGACGAGCGCGCCGACGAGGCGCTGGCGCGACACCGTGTCGTCGCGAGGGGGACTGGACGGGGGCGGCTGCGGGGATGGGCCGGGGTCTGGGGACATGAGGACCTGGCGCCTCGTCGGGACGCGGGGACGGGCTCGTGTCTACTGGCGGCCCTCGTGTGCGGCCTGGGCGAGGGGGGCGACGAAGTCGCCGACCTTGGCACAGAGCCGCTCGAGAGGCTCGCCGAGCGCGGCCTCGATGACGCGCGCGACGGCGCTGCCGACGATGCAGCCGTCGGCGACCTGGGCCATGGCGCGGACGTGGTCGGGTGTGGAGACGCCGAAGCCGACGACGAGCGGCTTGTCGGTGGCGTCGCGCAGCCCGCGGAGGCTGTCGGCCAGCTCGGGCGGGAGCGCCGCCCGGGCGCCGGTGACGCCGGTGACCGAGATACAGTAGATGAAGCCGGTGGCCGCCTCGTTGACGAGCGCGATGCGCTCGGGCGTGCTGGTGGGGGCGATGAAGAAGACGGTCTTGACGTCGTGCTCGCGGGCCGCGGCGATCAGGTCGTCGGCCTCCTCGGGCGGCAGGTCGGGGATGATGAGGCCGTCGATGCCCGCGTGCGCCGCCTCGGCCACGAGCCTGGCCGGGCCGCGGTGGTGGATCGGGTTGTAGTACGACATCAGGCAGATCGGGATCTGGCTCCGCTCGCGGACGCCGCGGACCAGGTCGAGGACGTGGCCGAGCGTGACGCCTGCGGCGACGCCGCGCGCGTGGGTAGGCTGGAGATCGGGGCCGTCGGCCACGGGATCGCTGAAGGGCATGCCCAGCTCGATGGCGTCCACCCCGCGCCGCTCGCACTCCAGGATCAGCGCCGCCGTGCCCTCGAGCGTGGGGCTCCCGGCGCACAGGTAGGTGTTGAAGGCGATGCCGCCAGCGTCCTGAAGCCGACGGTAGAGGTCGTCAATGCGGTTCATCAGGCAAACCCGGTGCAAGGGACGTTGCGGGAGCGGGCGTGAGCCGTGATGCGTGAGAAGAGAAGACCCGGGTGGAGGGCCCTCTGTTGCGCGATCACGCATCACGAATCACGCATCACGAATGACGTCTCCCTCCAGGATCTTCGCCACGGTCTGCACGTCCTTGTCGCCACGGCCGGAGAGGTTGATGACCATGAGCTTGCCGGTGGGGAGGGTGGGTGCGAGCTTGATGGCCTCGGCGACGGCGTGGGCGCTCTCGAGCGCGGGGATGATGCCTTCGAGGCGGCTGAGCGTCTGGAAGGCGTCGAGGGCCTCGGCGTCGGTGGCGTAGGTGTATCGGGCGCGGCCGGTGTCGTGGAGGCGGGCGTGCTCGGGGCCGACGCCCGGGTAGTCGAGGCCGGCCGAGACGGAGTGGGTCTCGCGGATCTGCCCCTCGTTCTCCTCGAGGACGTAGCTGCGCGAGCCGTGGAGGACGCCGACCGAGCGCTCGGCGAAGCGGGCGGCGTGGCGGCCCGACGCGATCCCCTCGCCGCCGGCCTCGACGCCCACCATCTCGACGCTCGGCTCGTCGAGGAACTCGCACCACAGGCCGATGGCGTTGCTGCCCCCCCCGACGCAGGCCACCAGCACGTCGGGCAGACGGCCCTCGGCCTCGCGCATCTGCCCCCGGGTCTCGCGGCCGATGACGCTCTGGAAGTCGCGGACGATCATCGGATAGGGGTGCGCGCCGGCCACCGAGCCGAGGATGTAGTGGGTGGTCCGGACGTTGGTCACCCAGTCGCGCATGGCCTCGTTGATGGCGTCCTTGAGGGTCATCGAGCCGCTGTGGACGGCTCGGACCTCGGAGCCCATCTGCCGCATGCGGAAGACGTTGAGTGCCTGGCGCTCCATGTCGACGTCGCCCATGTAGACGACGCACTCGAGGCCGAGGAGCGCGCCCACGGTGGCCGTGGCCACACCGTGCTGGCCCGCGCCGGTCTCGGCGATGATGCGCGGCTTGCCCATGCGCCGGGTCAGCAGGCCCTGGCCGAGGGTGTTGTTGAGCTTGTGGGCGCCGGTGTGGAGCAGGTCCTCGCGCTTGAGGTAGATCTTCGCCCCGCCCAGCTCGCGGCTCAGCCGCTCGGCATAGTAGAGGGGGGTCGGCCGGCCCGCGTAGTGCGTCAGGTAGTAGGTCAGCTCGTCGTGGAACGCCGGGTCGGCGTTCGCGGCGAGGTAGGCCCCCTCGACCTCGGTGAGCGCGGGCATGAGCGTCTCGGGCACGAACTTCCCGCCGTACCCTCCGAAGTGGCCTCGCGCGTCAGGGAACATCGCATAGAGTCTCCGAATCGCCGCATCAGGCCAGGATCCTATCAGATCGCAGTGGCCGAGTCAAAGCAGCCCCTTCGCAAGCGCGCGCCAAGGGCGCGCTTGCGTGGCGGCGGGCGCCCGCCTATAATCGCGCCCTGCGGCGTCGCACTCCCCGACTCGCTCGGAGGCCGGATCCGTGGGGATTGCCAACCAACTGACGATGACGCGCCTGCTGCTCAGCCCCGTCTTCGTCGTCGTCTTCATGCTCGGCGGCAGGGTGGGGCACCTGCTTGCGCTGGCGGTGGCCGTGGCGTTCGAAGTCACCGACATGCTCGACGGCTACTTCGCCCGCCGCCGCCAGGAGACGAGCGACTTCGGCAAGCTCTTCGACCCCATGACCGACAGCATCTCGCGGTTCACGGTTTTCCTGTGTTTCCTGTGGGGCGGCTACGCCCACCTGTGGATGGTGGCGGTCATCTTCTACCGCGACCTGTTCGTCGCCTACTGCCGGGTGGCATCGGCGCGTGCGGGCATCGTGCTGCCCGCGCGGCTCAGCGGCAAGGTGAAGGCCATTGCCCAGGGCATCGTGATCATCACCATCCTCGGCCTCATCGTGCTGACGCCCCAGCGCGACGTCGTGGCCGTCGCGGCCTGCAAGCGCACGGCCCTGTGGCTCATGGGGCTCGTGGCCCTCGTCACCCTCTGGTCGGCCGTGGACTACATTCGCTCCTCCCTCCCCGTCCTCCGCAGCCTCCTCCGCCGCAAGTAGCGCGCGCTGAGCCGCGCGAGTCGCTCCCGTCTGCTTCCGGAACGCGCCTCAGCCGAGGAGTCTGAGGACGACGACGAGGCCGCCGCCGAGGAGGAGGAGGGCGCCGAGGCCGGCGAGGACCGCGACGAGGAAGGTGACGGCGGAGCCGCCGTGGCGGTGGGAGGGCTGGGCCTCGGCGAGCGCGTCGATGCGGGCTGCCAGCTCGGCGAGTCGGCCCTCGAGCTGGCGGAAGCGCGCGTCGAGCTCGGTGTCGATCGCGAGCCTGGCGGGAGGCCGCGGCTCGGGCTCGTCGGTCGCGGGGGGCGCCTTGGGCGAGGGGGCGGGCTCGACGGCGGGATGGTGGAGGCGCAGCTTGAGGTCGGGCGGGGGCGGCTCGTCCTCGACGGGCTGGGCGGGCGGCTGCCGGCGGGCCGGCGCGCGCCGCGCGCCAGGGGAAGGCGGCTCAGCAGGCGGCGTCGCCGGGCGGTCGGTGAGGATGCGGAGCGGCTGGGGGGGGCTGGTCACGGCGGACGGCTGTGCGTCGTCCGCACTGAGCAGGCCGGTGGAGACGTCGCTGAGGGGCAGGACGTAGCCGGGGTCGGCATCCGGCTCCTCCACCCGGATGGCGACGGCGGGGGGGGCAAGCGCGTCGTCGGGCTCGTGGTCGCTGGCGTCGAGGATCGAGAGCTCGGCCTCCTCGTCGATGACGAGCGGAGCGGCCTTGGTGTCGGCATCGAGGCTGGGCGCCGGGGCATCGCCACCCTGGCCGGCGGCCGGGCCCGAGCGGTCGTCCGGGCCCTCGCCGACGATCACGAGCTCCTTGGTGTCGGCGTCCATGTCGACCCGTGGCTCGTCGGGGGGCGGCGGAGCCTGGCTGATAACGGGGTCCGCGGGGGGCTGGGGCCGCGCGGCAGGTGCAGGGTCCGGCTGCGGCCTGGGGGGCTTGCGGGCGCGCGCGCTCTTGCCGAGGATCTCGTCCTCGCGGCAGCGCTTGCAAATCCCCTCGTAGACGTCGCGACCGGCGAGCTCGCAGCCGCAGGCGCGGCAAGTGGTCTGTTGCTGGCTCATCGCGCTCCACTCCGCCCCCTCCTCGACGCTCCTATTGTACCAAACCGCTCCGTGACAACCAAGGCGGAAAGCGGCGCTGCGTCAGCCGCACGTCGGCGGCGCGGGGCCGCCGTGGTATAATGACGCGAGGAGGCGACGACGGGGCAGGCAGCAAGGACAGCCGTGACGACGAACCCTGAGCGGGCACTGGCCGATCTGCCCGACCGGCTGCTGGCGTGGTACGAGGGGGCGAAGCGCGACCTGCCTTGGCGGCGGACGCGCGACCCCTACCGCATCTGGCTCGCGGAGGTCATGCTCCAGCAGACCCGCGTCGAGACGGTGGCGCCGTACTACGAGCGCTTCCTCGGGCGGTTCCCCACGCTGGAGGCGCTGGCCCGCGCCTCGGCGGACGAGGTGCTCGAGGCGTGGGTCGGGCTCGGCTACTACGGCCGTGCCCGGCGCTTCCACGCCGCCGCGCGGCAGGTCGTGGCCGAGCACGGTGGCCGGGTGCCGCGCACCCTGGCCGCGATGCGCGCGCTCCCCGGCGTCGGCCGCTACACCGCGGGCGCCGTGCTCAGTATCGCCTACGGCCTCCCCACGCCCGTCCTCGACGGCAATGTCGAGCGCGTCCTGTGCCGCCTGCTCGCCATCGACGGCAACCCGAGGGCAGGCCCGACCCGCAAGCGCCTGTGGGCGCTGGCGGCGATACTCATCCCAGAGCGAAGGGCGGGCGACTTCAACCAGGCGATGATGGAGCTGGGCGCCACCGTGTGCACGCCGGCGGCGCCGGCGTGCGGGACGTGCCCCGCGGCCGGGCTGTGCGAGGCGCGGAGGCAGGGCCGCCAGGGCGAACTGCCCCAGATGCCGAAGCGCAAGCCCGTGCCCCACTACGACGTGGGCATCGGCCTGCTGTGGCGTCGGGGCAGGCTGCTGATCACGCGGCGGCCGGCGGACGTCATGCTCGGCGGGCTGTGGGAGTTCCCTGGCGGCAAGCGCCAGGGCGGCGAGCCCCTCGACGAGACGGTGCGTCGCGAGCTCGCCGAGGAACTGGGCCTGGCGGTGACCGTCGGCGCGCCCTTCGCGACGTGCAGGCACGCCTACAGCCATTTCCGCGTGACCCTGCACGTCTTCCACTGCACGTGCCCGCGCGGCAGGGTGCGGCTGAGCGCGGCCGACGCCTTCCGCTGGGTGCGGCGCGAGGAGCTCGGCAGCTACCCGTTCCCGGCGGGCAGCCGCAAGATCATCCGCGAGCTTGAGGCGGGAGCGGGTCTCTTCGCCCCGCATGGGGGGAAGGGAGGGCGGAAGTAGCGGCGAAGTGGGGGAGGGCCGACCAGGGGAGGCGAGACGGCGGCCGAAGCCACTGCGCTGTTGGCAACGCACTGCCGCTCACCGCGTTACGAGGTGCCGACTCTGCTCTCTAACCCAGGGATGGGTGGATGGATGGATGA
>CBFDBL010000324.1:0-7123 GCA_965603035.1 uncultured bacterium | reverse complement strand
CCTCGGGGCGGCTGCACCGCGGGCGCTACGGGGGGGCCTGGAGCCAGTCGTAGATGAGGAACTGGACGCGGCCGATGAGGAGGGACACGCGGCCCATCACGGTGTAGCCGAAGGATGCGCCAAACGAGACCATCAGGAACCAGATGCCGACCTTTGACACGGCGCCGCCGACGCCCTTGTGCTCGACGGAGAAGAAGAAGTAGAAGAGCACGGTGACCGTGCCGACGAGCACCACCAGGGCGCCGAGCGCCAGGGCCGATGCCATCCAGGGCGACGTGCCTGGGGGCGCGGCGGCGTTGAGCGGGCGGACCGCGGCCCGGAGCTGCTGGAGGATGTAGGTGTGGACCGCGATGGGGATGCCGATGCCGGCGCCCCAGCCGACCATGAGCGTGTAGGAGTAGCGGCTCAGCCACGCATACTTGCGCGACAGCCGCGTGAGGAGCAGCAGGCCCAGAAGGATGGGCACGATGCGGCGGGCCAGCTCGATCCAGAAGGCGTGCCAGTGGGGCGGGTCGAGGATGAGCGGCGAGACGATCTCGGGCTTCAGCGACAGCTTCCACGTCAGGATCGCGCCGTAGCCGAGCGCGACGCCCACGTAGAGGTTCTCGGCGATCTTGAACAGCGGGTTGTCGCGGTAGAGGAAGCTGTACATGATGAGGGTGAGGCCCGCGCCCAGGACCACGCCGATGCGCGTGGCCGTCGTCGGCAGTCCCCGCCACAGGCTTACCGCCAGGAAGACCACGAGCAGGACGAGCGCCACGACGAGCTCGGCCGTGTGTTGCGTGCGGCTGATGCGGTCCTCGGGCGCTGCCACTCGCCTATCCCTCGTCTGCGCGCGTCAGGCGGCGCCACGCGTAGCGGGCGTTGGCGCCGAGGATGAGCGCGATGATCAGCAGGTGGGTGAGCGACTGGGCGTCCATGCCCTTGGTCGCGTCGGCCGGCTGGTCGATCAGGTTCTCGTAGTCGGCGGCGCCGCGCAGGCCGCCGAGGAAGCCGCAGAGCTGCTCGCTTTGGAGGAACGGGTAGAGGTCGGGCGCGATCACGGCCGTGCAGCCCACCCCGAGGTCGAAGCCGAAGCGGTCGCGGCCGTAGGCGATCCACATCTCGGGCGTCTGCCCCGCCGCGATGTCGATCACCAGGGGCACGTCCTTGAGCCTGCGGACGCCGTCGAGCGCGGGCATGCCCTCGGTCGGCTTGCCGAAGTAGTCGCGGTCGAAGGCCGTCTGGATGCCCTCGCCCATGTTGAGCACGAGGTTGGAATAGCCCGGCTTGTAGCCCAGGAACACATAGTCCTGGCCCACCGTCTTGCCCGCCTCGGCGCCCGCCTTCTCGAGGAGCTGCTTGCACAGGCCGACGCCGTTGGGCCAGTGGGTCATCACGATGGGGCGCAGGCCCTTGCGGAAGCAGTGGCGGAGGAGCCCCAGGCTCATCGGGTACAGCTCGGCCATGGCCGCGGGGTCGTAGTCGAAGGACAGGAGCACGGCGGAGCCCTCGGGGAGCGCCTCGACGCGATCGAAGAGCTTCCTCGCCCACTTGTTCGGCTCCGAGGGCAGGTTCAGCGGCTTGACGGTCGGCACGATCACCACGATGGCGATGGCGAGGTAGACGAGCCGCCGCCAGATGGCCTGGCGTCGGAGATCGGCGTCGCGTGTGGCCATCAGTCGCCGCCTCCGCCGAGATAGGACCGCTCGATGCCGAACAGGATGCGCAGCGACTGCGAGATCATCCCCAGGCTGATGCCCAGCATGATCCCACGCTTCGCCGCCATGTTCGGGTACTCCATCAGCACGTCAGTCACCTTGGGCACGAGCAGCGGCCGCCCGACGAAGCCGCCGAGCCACTCGCTCACGGGCACCCGGCCGAACATCACGACGATCGCCGCCACCAGCAGCATGGCCGCGCTGACATTGCGGGCGCGGAACGTCCTGAACGCCGCGCTGGCCATGAAGAACGCCAGGATCGAGAAGATCGTCGCGCCGCACGGCACTTGCACGTAGTCGTAGAGCCAGTCGAACAGCGAGAAGGCGTCGGGCTGCGGGTAGGGCCGCACGGCCGCCAGAATCTCCTCGGTGACGCCCGACACGATCATCGCCGACGCGCCGATGAACACGAAGATGCTGTAGCCCCAGCCCGCCATCTTCCGACGGACCCGCGAGTAGTGCATGTGCAGCAGGCTGTAGGCGCCCAGGAACATGCCGAACCCGCCCATGATGCGAAACCACGTGGTCATCTCCTGGCGGAACGCCCCGGACCACGGATGGGGGATGAACTCCTGGCTGAAGGCCAGCAGCCCCATCACGAAGCAGATGATCAGCGGGACCCGCAGTCTATACCACATAGGCGCCTGCCATCACGAGAACGGCTGACAGAGGGTCTTGACCCAGTAGTCGATGAGGGCCTGGAAGCCGGGTGCTTTGACGGCCAGGAACGCGGCGGCGGAGGCGAGGCCTGTGAAGAGCAGCATGACGGCCATGAGCACCGCCTTGCCGACGTCCTGCCCGCGCAGGGAGCCGAGCATCTTGGGCTCGCGCGAGAGGTAGGCCGAGGCGGCGTAGAGCTCCTCGCCGATGAGCGTGTAGTCGCAGGTGGTGATGAAGAAGGGGATCTGGGTGTAGGAATCGGTGCCGGCGATCTGGATGGCGCCCGTCGAGGCGCCCGTCTCGGCGAGCAGCAGGCTCTCGGCGAAGAAGTAGCCCATCAGGAAGATCGCGGCAGGCCGCTCGCGCACCATGCGCCCGCCGACGGCCGCGACGTAGCTGAACTGGTCGCTCGCCACGAGCGCCACGTCGTCGTCGCTGTAGGCGTCGGGCCGGCCCGCCTCGGTGTAGCTCTGCTTCACGACCTCCTGGCTCACCGCCATCACGATGGGGTCGCGGTTCATCACCAGCACGCGGGTGTCGTACTCGGCGGCGCGGCGCGCGACCCGGCCGAGGATGTTGAGCGACGCGATGGTCGACAGGCTGCCGACGCCGGTGAGGCCGTGGACGAAGAAGGCCGAGCGCCCCATCTCCGTCGCACGCCCGATCGCCTCCTCCACCGCCTCCAGGCCCGCGATCTTCCGGATGTAGAGGTTCGGGTTCCGCCGGGCCATCTGGAGGAAGAGCATCACGATGGAGCAGAAGGTCAGCGAGTAGACCAGGTTGTTGACCTTGTAGCCCTTGAAGTAGTTGACGTGGGCGCGCGACAGGGCGACCTTCGGCGAGCCCGCGTCGCCGATGTAGAGCGTCCTGTCGCCGTCGGTGATGGCGACGCGGAAGGCGTAGCTCTGGCCGTTGATGCGCTGGCGTTCCTTCTTCTCCCGCTTCGCGAGCTGCTTGGCGACACGGGTCTCGAACTTGCGGAGCCGCGCGGCGCAGGCGCGGTAGCGCCGCAGGTTGAGGCGGAAGCCGCGCTCGGCCTCGTCGAGGGCCGCGAGCTGGCCGGGGCTCGCCTCGCGGAGCGCCCGACGGTAGTCGTCGTTCGCCCGGAGGGCGGCGTGGATGCTTTCGTCAATGGCGTCGAGGGTCTTCATATACGACGCGTCCGCGATCACCGGCCTGTCGTCGGCGCCGAGCGACGTGGTGGTCTTGTCGAGCGCTTCGAGCAGGGCTTCGAGGCTCGCGATGTAGGGCTCGACGGCCTTCTGCGCGTCGGGGGCAGCGGCGGACTGGGCGAGGCTCTTGACGCCGTCGGTGCAGGCGGCGGTGGCCGCCGCGAGGGTGGCGAGCCGCTGGAGGTAGTCGGCGTCGGGGTCCCAGGGCTTGCGCATCCAGCGGCTCTCGTCGGCGACGACCTTCCTGCGGAGCGCCTGCTTGTCGGGCTTGTAGAACGCGGCGGGCTCGATGCCGACGTAGTGGAGCTCGCGGTGGTGGCTGCGGAAGCCGAAGTACTTGGGAGCGTCGGCCTTGAGCTTCGCGTTGGCGGGGATCTCGGCAGCCTTCTTGAACGTGCCGGCCTTGGCGTCGGGCTCGGAGGCGATCTCGACGATGTAGGCGTGTGCGGGATGGTCGGCGGGGGAGAGGCCCCACTCGACGGCGACGGTGCTGCCGCCGTCGCTCGGGCGGTCGAAGGCTCGGAGGGTGGCGGCGTCGGGCGCCTCGAGCGTGGGCTTGGGCGCGGGCTCGCCGGCGCGCGCCGTGGCGGCCAGGGCGAGCAGCAGGCACGCGAGGCTCGTGGCTGGTCGTCCGCCGATGGTCACTTCTCGATGGCCTCGACGTTTGCGCGGGGCACAGTGGCGGTCTCCCCCGTGGGGAACTCCACCTCGACGACGCGGACCTTCGCTTCCGATTCGATCTGCTCGACGCCGGTCGGCAGGCTCCTGACCTGGCCGATCCGCCCGAAGCCAGGCTCCCGAATGATACGGACGGGCGAGCCCTGCGTCAAGCCCAGCGCGGGACGTTCCTGTTCGGCGGCAGCGGCGGCCTCGCCTTTGGGGGCGGGGATGATGATCTCGGGGCGGAGCACGCCCGCTCGGATCTGGGTCGCGCCGTTGGCCGACGCACGCTCGCCGACGTGGGCGGCGAGCAGGTCGAAGGTGGCCTGGGCGATGGCGATGAGGCCGAAGCCCTCGGTGATGATGAGGATCGGGCGGATGGTCTCGTGCCCGGTGATGGCGACGCCGAGGTCGTAGCCCAGGAGCCTGCGCAGGTCGCGGTCGTGGAAGCCGCCGCACACGAGCGCCGCGAGCCCGATCTCGGACGCACGCTCGTAGACCTCGCTCGTGACGACCGAGCCGGCCAGCACGATCTTGCCGGCCAGCGCGTCGCCGAGGTCGCCCGGGCCGATGGTCGCGTCGGGCGCATCGACGACCGTCGTCAGCTCGCCGGTGACCTCGCCGCCGACGCCGAAGATGCCCTGCACGAAGGCTCCCGTCGTCTCGACGACGACGCCGTCGCACTCGCTGACCTCGACGATCGTCCCGTCGAGATAGGCCGTCAGCTCGACGGGGCGCGGCGCCAGGCGGATGAGCACCTGGCCAGTGACGTGCGACACGGTCTCGATCGTGCCGTCCACCGGCGAGGTGGCGACGCTCTTGAACCACTGGATCCAGGGCCGCGTCTCGGCGATGGGCTCGTTGGCCGCGACGGCGTCGCCCTCGCCCTTGAGCATGTAGCTGGGCACTTCCTGGGGCGTGATTCCGAGCAGGTTCACCACGTTGACGGTCGCGACGCCGCCGGGCAGCTCGGCCCGGGCCACGATGTCCTCGGCCCGGACCCGCGCGCCCTGCTCGACGAGCACCTGCCCGGCGATGGGCAGCCGCCGCTGCTTGCGGATCGTCGTCCGCTCGGTCACGCGGAGGCCTGGGGTGTAGGCGTGTGCCACAGGATCTGTCCTATAGGTCGCATAGGTCCTATTCTGGATAGGCGTCGAAGGCCTTGGCCCAGCGCTCGACGGTCTCGGCTCGGTTCTTCTCGGGCACAACGAGGGGGCGGCCGCGGCAGTCGAACGCCACGCCGACCACGCCGCCGTGGACCTCGGTCTCGAGCTCGCGGCCCTTGCCCTCGCCGACGTCGATGCCGCGCGCAGGGCGGATGACGACCTTCGCGGTCCTGCCCACCTCGAGCGGCTCGAGGCGGATCTCGCCGACGGGCACCTCGCCCTCGCGGGTCTCGCCGTCGGCGTCCATGGTGTAGGTGAAGCCGGGCTTGCCCGGCTTGCCCTGGTTGATGGCGGCGACGCAGGTGCCGAGCATGATGAGGCAGTCGCGGACGAACACCTCCTCGGCGGCCTGCTCGTGGACCTGGGCGAGCACGCCGAGGTGCGGCATCATGAAGATGCTGTCCACCGCCACGCGGGTGACGCCCTTGGGCTGGAAGGCGTCGATGAGCATCATCATGGCCTGGGATCGGCGCGGTGCGTGGCTGAGCGCGCCGCCGCTGCCGACGAGCAGGTCGAGCGCGCGCATGCTGATGATCGTGTCGCCGGCGCTCGACTCGTCGAAGGAGTCGGAGATCGAGCGTGCGCGCTGGACGCCCTTGAGCCCGACGGCGAGCTGCTTGTGCTGCACGAAGGCCAGGCGCAGCGCCTCCCGCGCGATCGCCTGCTCGATCTTCAGCTCCTCGAGCAGTTGCGGGATCGTCGTCGGCCGGATCATCTTGTTCCTGATGCGGTCCCGCAGGTCGGTCTCGTCGATCGCGAAGGGCACCCACCGCAGGATGTTCGCCAGCCCGGCCTCGGCGAGCACGTTCGAGACGCTGTAGCTCATGCCCAGGTTGGCGCTCACCGTGCGGTTGAACACCTCGCCGAAGACGCTGAACACGTCGGTGGTCGCGCCGCCGATGTCCACGCCGATGATGTGGATCCCCCGGCTCTGGGCGACCTTGCGGATGATGTCGCCGACGGCGGCGGGGGTGGGCATGATGGGCGCGCCGACCCAGGACATGAGCTTTCGGTAGCCGGGTGCCTGTGCCATGACGTGCTTGAGGAACAGCTCGTGGATCTCGGTGCGCGCGGGTGCGAGGTTCTCGCGCTCGAGGACGGGTCGGAGGTTGTCGGTGAGGTGGAGCTCGGTCTTGTCGGCGAGGCGCTCGGCGACGGGCTCGCGGGCATCGACGTTGCCAGCGTAGATGACGGGCAGCTTGTAGCTGGCGCCGAGGCGGGGCCTGGGGTCTGCGGCGGCGAGGAACTCGGCGAGCTCGACCACGTGGGTCACGGTGCCGCCGTCGGTGCCGCCGCTCAGGAGCACCATGTCGGGCCGCAGGCGGCGGATGAGCTCGATCTTCTCGTGGGGCTGGCGCTGATCGTTGGCGGCCAGCACGTCCATCACGATGGCGCCTGCCCCCAGGGCGGCGCGCTGGGCGCTCTCGGCCGTCATCTGCTTCACCACGCCGGCGACCATCATCTGGAGGCCGCCGCCGGCGCTGCTCGTCGAGATGTAGATATCGACCCCCTCGTTGCCCTTCGCGGGGGTGATGATCCGCTCGCCGTCGAGGATCCTGCGACCGCTGAGCTCCTCGAGCTCGGCCATCGAGTTCAGCACGCCGCGGGTCACGTCCTCGTAGGGCGCCTCGACGGTGGTCGGGGCCTCGCCGCGATAGGTCTGGCGGTAGCCCTCGGGCTTGCGCTCGATCAAGATAGCCTTGGTGGTCGTGCTGCCGCAGTCGGTGGCGACGATGACGTTGAGCTCGGGTGGGCTCATTCCGCG
>CBFDBL010000323.1:0-7124 GCA_965603035.1 uncultured bacterium | reverse complement strand
ACCTGCGAGGCCTCGCGCCACCGGAGTCTTGCATTACTTATGCAGAGGTCAATAGGGGGCGCTCACGGCTCCTTGCGCAGGGGGCGCCACGTGAATCGGACGACCTGCTCCTTGCTGCTCATGGCTGTGACCATGAGCAGGCAGTCGCCGGCCTTGCCCTTGCAGTAGAAGACGAGGCCGTCGGAGCCCTGCGACTCCTTCATCAGGTGCGTCAGCTTGAGGTCCAGCTTGGGCTGCGCCGGGAGCTTCGGGTTCTGGAAGACCTCGCGCCCCCTGCCGAGGAGTGCGAAGCCGACGCCTCCCGGCTTGTGCTCGGGGTTGTAGCCGAACTCGGGGTCGCGCGGCTCGATCCAGATCTCGTACTTCGGCTCGGGCGGCGTCTCGCTTCGCTGGGTGAGGGGGGCGATCTCGCCGGTCGAGGGACTGAACCACACGGCGGGATAGAGGCTGCTGAGCTTCGTCTTGTCCACGACGATGGCTCTGCCGGCCTCGGGGCCTCCGCCGGCCCGGCGCTCGCGGAGCAGGGCGACCTGGGCCGCGAGGCGCGCGGCCTGGGCGCGGTAGAGATCGGCGGAGGTGGCCAGGCCGGCCTCGGAGCGGCGGCGGCAGCCTTCCTCGAGCTTCTCGAGCATCGCGACCATCCGCGCGCGGATCGCGACCCTCTGCGCGGGCCCCTCGGCGAGCTCGAGCTCGGCCTCGAGCAGCTCCAGCCGAGCATCGACCACCCGATCCAGCCGCTCGCGGCCCTGCTCGTAGGCCGCCTGCTCGAACTCCACGAGCCGCTCGAGCACGGCACGCCGCCGCTCGAGCAGCTTCCGTTCCTCCGCCGTCCGGGGGCCCGCCGCCCCCGACCATGCCGTCGCGAGCACGAGCAGCGTCCACGCCGCGAGGCCCCTTCGTCCTGTCACGGGAGAGCCCTCCTTGCCCTGGGATGTTGTGTCGCCCTCTGCCCCCGCGATCCTACAGCGGCCCGCCCCGCATTGTCAACGGGCCAACGCGCCGCAGCACGGCCCGGCTCGTGGGGCTCGCCTCCAGACGAAGAAGTCGACGACGACGAGGACGCGTGCTTGACAGGACGCGCCGAGCGGCCTATCCTGGCCTTGTGGCCGCGCGCGGCCGTGGACGGGGAGGCCGGGGTCGGCGGGAGTGAGGCAGAGGATGAAGGCCGACGTGCTGAGGTCGCGGCTCGAGGCCGCCTACCATGCCTACCGCGAGGCCCTGCGCAGCCGCGATCCCAGGGCCTTCTTCGCCGCCGTGGCGCTGCCGAAGGCCGACGCGGAGAAGGTGCGGGCCGACTTCCAGGACCTCGCCGAGTGGATGCTGGAGACGATGGCCGACCTCGGCGACGCGACGTTCGTCCACGCCGCGGAGTCGGGCGGATGCCTCGCCGGCTACTACTTCCTGTGGTCCTATCCCCAGATCCCCGACAGCCAGTTCCTGTTCCTCAAGACCTTCGTGCGGGTGAAGGGCCGCTGGAAGCTGGCGATGACCCTGGCGGCGGACCCGACGATGCACGTGCCCGTCGAGCCTGGCGAGGACGTGGTCGAGAAGGCGTGGGAGCTGATCGCGACGCAGCCCTTCCTGCACCTGCGCTGGCCCGAGTGGCTCGAGCCGGTCGGTGAGGTGCGCGAGGCGGTCGTCGTGCCGGCCGGCGAGGGTGCCCCGGCCGAGCGGCTGGTCGTGAGCGACGGGGTCGAGGCGGTCGGCGAGGTGTCGGGGGCCGCCGTTGCGAGCGGTCCTCCGGCGCCCGAGCGGGCGGTGGAGGGCCGGACGCCGCTGCACGCGGCGGCGGCGGCGTGGCGCCTCGAGGAGGTCGAGTCGCTGCTCGCGGGCGGCGCGGAGTGCGATGCGGAGGACAAGGAGCGGGTGACGCCGCTGCACCTGGCGGCCGAGCGCGGGCACCGGGCCGTCGTCGAGCGGCTGCTCGCCTGCGAGCCCAGGCTCCGGACCCGCGACACGGCGCGCGGCTACAGCCCGCTGCACTGCGCGGTGGCCAGCGGCGACGAGGCGATCGTCGCGCTGCTGCTCGAGCACGGGGCCGACCCGGACGGCAACGTGATCGCCGGCGACACGCCGCTGCACCTGGCGGCCCGTCGCGGCCGCCTCGACCTGGCGCGGCGGCTCGTCGAGGGTGGGGCGTCGATCTACAGCCTCGACCGCGACGGCAACCGGCCCGTCGAGGCGGTGCCCGACGCGCCCGCCGACGAGGCCGGGCGCGAGCGCGTGGCCGCGCTTGAGCAATTGCTCGCGAGAGGGCGCAGCCGCTGATGGCCGCCGACGACAAGCCGCGCATCTACGAACGCACGGCCCGCGCCGTCGAGCGCCTCATCGACGGCGAGACCGACCCCATCGCCATCCTGGCGACCGCCGTCTGCGAGCTGCACGGCGCGTTCGACCGCTTCGACTGGACGGGCTTCTACCGCGTCGTGGAGCCGGGGCTGCTGAAGGTCGGCCCCTACCAGGGCGCTCACGGCTGCCTGACCATCCCGTTCGACCGCGGGGTGTGCGGCGCGGCGGCCCGCACGGGCGAGACCCAGCTCGTGCCCGACGTGCGGGCGTGCCCCCACCACATCGCCTGCTCGTCGTCCACGCGCTCGGAGATCGTCGTGCCCGTCAAGGCGCCCGACGGCGAGGTGCTCGCGGTGCTCGACATCGACTCCGACCAGCCCGATGCCTTCGACGAGGCCGACCGCCAGGGCCTCGAGGCCATCTGCCGCATCGTCGCGCGCCGCATCCGCCCCGCCTGACGGCGGGCGTGCAGGGCGGTCAGGCCTTGTCGGCCTGGCGCTTGCCGCGTCGCTTCTTGCCGCGTCGGGTGGCGGGCGCGGGGGCGGAGGGGACGCCGGCCGGCGGCTTGTAGTCGCCTGTGGCGTCGATGCACCAGGCGAGGTCGGCGGCGATGCGCGGGTGCTCGACGTAGGTGTCGCGGTGGGCCTTGGCGTAGGCCGCGATGGCGCGGCCGAGGCCGCGGAGTGTGTCGCGGTACTTCGCGTCGCCGATGCGGTTGACCAGCTCGTTGGGGTCCTCCTCGAGGTCGAAGAGCCAGGGCTTGTCGTTGGGGGCGAGGACGAGCTTGAAGCGCGAGGTTGCGGCGGCCAGCCAGTTCACGCCGCCGGGCCGGCACGTGCCGCGGAAGAAGGCGACGTCCTGCCAGTCGGCCGGCGGCTGTCCCCTGAACAGCCCTGAGGCATCGCGGCCCTCCTCCTTCCCAGCCGTCTCGACGCCCATGAGCGCGAGGATGGTCGGCAGGAAGTCCACGCACCCGAGCGCGTGGGTGACCACCGTGCCCGGCTTGACGCGGCCTGGGGCGTAGAGGACGAAGGGGATGCGGGCCGAGCCCTCGTAGGGCACGCCCTTGTTGTGGCGGCCGTGCTCGAAGCACAGGTCGCCGTGGTCGGAGGTGAACAGGACGATCGTCCGCTCCAGCACGCCGGCGGCCTTGAGCGCCTTGAGGATCTTGCCGACGTTGTCGTCGATGCACTTCACCATCCCGTAGTAGGACGCCATGAGCTTGCCCTGGAAGCCCTTGACCTGCGGCTTGCCCCAGGCGGGCGCGTCCTTGGGGTCCACCGACAGGGTCGCGGGCGGCTTGAACTTCGCGGGGTCGTACAGGGTGTCGTAGGGCGGGCGGACGCTGTTGGGTCCGTGGGGGTCGGGGATGCTGACCATGTAGGCGAAGGGCTTGCCCTTGTGCGCCTGGATGAACTCGACGGTCTTGTCGGCGAGCCAGTCGGTGGTGAACGACTTGGGGTCTGCGCCTGCGACGCTGTAGTTGGGCTTTCCGCCCTTGCGGGCTTTGACGCGCGGGCCGTCGGGGGTGTCCTCCATTTGCTTGTAGTGGCCGCGGTTGAACATGAAGCGGTTGTCTGCGAATCCGAACTGGCGCTTGGGCCCCCACTGTGGCTTGCCGGTGCCGTCGAGGTGCCACTTGCCGGCGTAGCCGGTGGCGTAGCCCTTGCGTCGGAGGATCTCGGCGAAGGTCACGACCGCGTCGTCCATCGGGATGTTGTTGGTCGTCACCGGCGTGTTCTGCGGGTAGCGGCCCGAGACGAAGCTCGAGCGGGAGGGCGAGCAGACGGGGGTGGTGCCGTAGAAGCGGGTGGCGACGGCGCCGTGCTTGGCCAGCCAGTCGATGTTGGGCGTCTCGCAGACGAGCGGCCCCCACATGAGGGCCTGGCTCCTGGGCAAGAGGGCGCGGTAGCATCCGAGCGTGCGGAAGTTGTGCTCGTCGGTGTGGACGATGACGAGGTTGGGCCGCTCGGGCGCGGCGCCGACCTGGCGCGCGGCCAGGGCCGCGGCGGCGGCGCCCGTCGTCCTCAGGAAGTCGCGTCGGTCCATCGTGGGTCTCCTGCGTGCGCTCACGGCCTGCTGCGGCCGCTGGTGCGGAAGGTCTCGAGGGTCCTGGTCAGGCGCGCGACCACGTCGGGGTGCTTGGCCGCGAGGTCGGTCGTCTCGCTGGGGTCGGCGGCCATGTCGAAGAGGCGGTAGGGCTTGCTGAAGGGCTTGCCCGACGGCTTCTCGCGACCGCCGGAGCCCGTGCCGAGGACGAGCTTCCATTGCCCGTCGCGTATGGCGAAGGTGCCGTTGGCGGAGTGGTGGACGTCGGGCGGCCGGGGCGTCTTCGGCTGCTTGCCAAGGAGCAGCGGGAGGATGCTCGTGCTGTCCTCGGCGGCGTCGCGCGGCAGGGCCGCGCCTGCGAGGTCGGCGCAGGTGGCCATGAGATCGACGTGGCAGATGGTGCGGTCGCAGCGCGAGCCCGGCTCGATCTTGCCGGGCCACCGGGCGAGGTAGGGCACGCGGTGGCCGCCCTCGTAGATGTCGGCCTTCGTGCCGCGGTAGATGTGGCTCGAGCGGTGTGCCGAGGGCTTGTAGCCCTGGACCGACGGCTTGGAGACGTGGTCGTCGGCCGCGTCGTCGGCGAGACGGAACATGAACGACCCGTTGTCGCTCGTGACCACGAGCAGCGTGTTGCCGGCGATGCCCGCCTGGTCGATGGCCCCGGCGACCTGGCCGACCGCCCAGTCCACCTGGGCGACGAAGTCGCCGTACGGCCCGAGCCGGGTGTTGCCGCGGAAGCGCTTGGCGGGCAGGACGGGCTTGTGGGGCGCGGTGAGGGCGAGGTAGAGGAAGAAGGGCTTGTCGGCCTTCGCGCGCTCGGCGATGTGGGCCGTGGCCTTGCGGGTCAGGGTGTCGAGGGTCGCCTCGGGCTTGAAGCTCGGCGCGCGGACCCCCTGGCGGATGTACCCGGGGAAGCCGCCCCTGGGCTGGCTGGCGGTCGGCAGCTCGGTGAAGCGGTCGTCCTCGATGTAGACGTAGGGCGGCATGTCGAGCGACGCGCTCACGCCGAAGTAGTGGTCGAAGCCCCGGTGGATGGGGCTGACGCGGATCGGCTTGGCGTAGTCCACGCCCTTGCCGTTGGCCCCGGGCGCGAAGTCCATCCCCAGGTGCCACTTGCCGATGCAGGTGGTGTGGTAGCCCTGGCGCTGGAGCAGCGCGCCGACCGTGAGCCGACCGGGCTCGATGAGCGGCTTCGAGAAGCCGCCGAGCACCCCGCGCTTGAGCCGCGACCGCCAGCAGTAGCGGCCCGTGACCACACCGTAGCGCGTCGGCGTGCACACCGCCGCGCCCGTGTGGGCGTCGGTGAACACCATGCCCTCCCGCGCCAGCCCGTTGAAGCCGGGCGTCGGGATGCGCGACCGGGGGTTCAGGCACTGCACGTCGCCGTAGCCGAGATCGTCGGCCATGACGAACACGATGTTCGGCCGCCGTGCCGCCGGCTTCTCGGCGGCCCGCAGCCACCGCGGGAGCGCGACCGCCGCGGCACCGAGGCCGGCGAATCGCAGGAAGTCGCGGCGCGTGTGCTGGGGCGTCATGGGCATGGCTCCTGCTATCTGAGCACCTCGAGCTTGTAGACGTCGCCGGCGACATCGAGGATGTGGACGCTGGCGACGCGGTTGAGTCGGTCGTCGTCGATGAGCCACACGACCTTCTTGTCGCGGGTGATCTCGAAGAGCTCGGGCGCGGTGGGCGGGCCGCCGTGGAGCAGGTTGCACGCCACGATGTTGCCGTTGGGCAGCACCTGCATGCCGCAGACCATGCGGAGGCCGAACCCGAGCTTCGGCTCGTCGTCCCTGGTGAGCGACCAGACGAGCTGTGCGTCGGCGTCGAACTCGGCGATGGGCCAGCGCTTGCCCGAGGTGAGTGTGTGGCCGTTGGGCAGGCGGATGGCGGCGTAGTGGCCGTTGGGGAAGGTGCGGACGGCCTTGCCGTGGGCGTCGAGCTCGTAGGTCTTGCCCTCGCGCATGTGGCAGGCGAGGTAGGTGCCCTGCGGGGTCTTGCGGACGTGGCGGAACGCGTGGCGTGCGTCGGGCGTCGCGACGGCGGTCGCCTCGATGCGCTTCGCCTCCTTGCCGTGCTGGTCGAGCTCGACGATCCACTGGCGGTCCTTCGAGCTCTCGCCGAGGCAGAACCCACCGCCGGGCAGCGGCTGGCACGAGTGGGTGTCGCAGCCCTCGCGGGCCGCGTAGGTCCACACCTTCTCCCGCGCTGGCGACAGCCTGGTGACGCCGTCGCGGTGGCTGAATACGAGGCCGCCGTCGGGCAGGAGCCAGGCGTCGCTCGTCTCGCGGTTGTCCGGGATCTCCCACTCGACCTTGCCGTCGGCGCCGACCACGGCGAGCGAGCGCGAGGCCCAGCCCGACTTGAGGAAGCGGTGGGTCGCCCCCGTGGCGACCTGGTTGGCGATGGGTTTCTCGCGGGTGGACTCCAGGGTCAGCGCGGGCGGCCCGGGCCGGCGCTTGCGGGGCTTCTTCTTCGCCTCCTCGGCGGCGGTCGCCGTCAAGCACAGCGCCGCACAGAAGACCGCCAACTGGGAGACTGCTCGTACCACGTTGCTCCTCCATTCCCCCCCCGTGGGTGCCACGCCCAAACTCGTTTGGGCGTGCGACTGCGAAGCAGGCGATCGCGGTTCCGGCGTTGGGAAGACACGCCCAAAGCAAGTTTGGGCGTGGCACCCATCTCGGCCAGAGGCTAGCGCCGGCTTCGCGGTCGGCGCGGCGCGGGGATCTGGGCGCCGACCTGCTTGCGCCAGGCCGCGAGCAGCGCGGTGAGCTCCCGCCGTTTCT
>CBFDBL010000322.1:0-7132 GCA_965603035.1 uncultured bacterium | reverse complement strand
AGGTGTTCCTCCCGGGTCATCCCGAGCGGAGCGAAGCGGAGCCGAGGGATCTCTCCTCAACGGCCCCGATACGGGGCCAGGTCATCGAGCAGGAGGGGAACGTGGTCAAGAAGCAGTGGTACGTCTACATCATGACCAACAACTCATCCACGCTCTACGTCGGCGTGACGAACGACCTCGAGCGCCGCGTCTACGAGCATAGGCACAAGCTCGTGCCTGGCTTCACCAGCCGCTACAACATCACGCAACTCGTCTACTACGAGGCGTACGGCCGGCCCGTCCACGCCATCGAGCGGGAGAAGCAGATCAAGCGCTGGCGACGCGAGAAGAAGATCGCCCTGATCCGTTCGCAGAACCCGCGCTGGCTCGACCTCGCGGCCGACTGGTTCGACGACGAAGGCGGTGAGTCCGCTCTGTGACGGAGCCGGAGAGCAAGAGAGATTCCTCGGCTTCGGCCGCAGAGGGCCTTCGCTCGGAATGACCGCAGGGGGCGCGGGCATGGTATGTTGGGCAGGTGTTCCTCCCGGGTCATCCCGAGCGGAGCGAAGCGGAGCCGAGGGATCTCTCTTGTCCTCCCGGGTCGGCGGGGTGGGACGGGAGCCGAAGAGCAAGAGAGATTCCTCGGCTTCGGCCGGAGGCGGCCTCCGCTCGGAATGACCGTGGGGGGCGTGCTCGTGGCATAGTGGGGACGGGTCCCTCCCGGGTCATCCCGAGCGGAGCGAAGCGGAGCCGAGGGATCTCTCCTCGGTGCCCGCGATGCGCCTACGGGCCGGCGCAACAGGGAGCACTCGCGACACAGCCAGGAGTCACCCGATGAAGATCGGCAGGTCCGCGAAGGTTGCGACGTGCGTCGTCGGCCTCTTGCTCGTCGTCGAGGCGGCGACGTACCTGCTGCTCGCCGAGCGGGCGATGCCGGTGGCGGCGGTGCGGTCGCTGCGCGACTATGACCTTCTGCGTGGCCGCCGCTTCGCGCTGGTGCCGCGCGAGACGCGGGACGCGATGTCGGCCGCGCAGCAGGCGGCTCTTGCGGCCGAGCTGAAGCGGCACGTCCAGGTCATCTACCACTCACGGGACGAGATCCCGGAGACGAGCTTGGTGACGAGGCCGATCACCGAGAAGGACGTGGCCGACTACGAGAAGTGGAAGCGGGATGGCCGGATGTCGGGCCGCACCCTCGAGAGGCGGAAGCTGGCCATCGAGAGGGGGCATCACGTCATGGGCTATCGGGACGGGGCGCGGATCGGCTGGGAGCTCGACTGGCGCGCCCCTTTCCTGATGAAGAGCAGAGCATCGATGTGGGTGGCCAGCGAGGGCGCGGAGTGGCGCGAGGACGTCTACGTGTGGCTCCTGGGCTGGTGGGTGCGGGTGTGGAACACGAGCCACGGCGTGGCGTGAGCGAAGGAGGTTTTCGAGGCATGAGGGGCTCCGGATCGTGCGCGGCCGCACGGGACTGAATGCGGATACTGGGGGCTGGGCGGCGACGCAATGGGTGCCGGTACACAGGGTCTGACCCGGGATGTCGGGGTGCGGCCGTGCTCGGAGAACGTCCTCGCTGCGCTGCCCCTACCTCACCGCAGCCTGCGTGGGGACCCCCGGCGTCCCCTCCCCCAGGCTGGCATCGGGCAGCGGCCGCCGCCGCCGCGCCGAAGCCTGCCGCCGCCCCACGCACGCTGCTGGGTTTCCCCCCTCATCAGGAGTTCGGGCTGCTCCCCCACCGGGGGGCGGGGGGAGACGACCACTGCCTGACTGGGCCGCACTGGAAGGAAGGCGAACCAGTGTAGTGACGTCCGCCGACGACGCGGGAGGGCAAGAAGGAGACCCCAGGGATCGGGGCCAGGCTCCTACGCGCAGGCAGGCGGGAATGTCGAAGCGCCTCCGCCGAAGAGGCTTCGTCGCTCTCGCGAAGGCGGATGCCGAACGCCGAATGCTGAATGTGGCCCACGCTTCGCCCAGCGCTGCCCGCAGCCTGAGACAGCGGGGACGCCAGCCTGCCTGGGGACCCCGCGGCCCCTCCCCCAAGCTGGCTGGGCGGATGCCGCCCGCCTGCCGCCCCCCAGTCAGGCTGGCTCGCTTCTCCCCCGCCGGGGGCCGGGGGGGAACCTGCACTGACGGACTGAGCCGCAGCGCTCGGGCGAGGCGAAGGCGGCGCCTCGCCGCTTGCCAGCCGCATCCCTTCTCCTCGATGGGGAGATGCCCCTCGCAGAACGCCGGCCGAAGGCCACGGCGGCGGCCCGGACGGCTCGATGGTGGCGGACAAGTCACCCGCATCACCAGCAACAGAATCAGCGAGCGCCGCAGGGCCAGCGGCTTCGGGCGCAGCCCGCCGCGGAAGGGCGAGACGCGCTGGCACACAGGAGCCGGCCTGGTCGGCTGCCGTTGGGGCCCGCGAGTCTTGGCTGACCGAAGTGCAGCGGCGCGACGCAGGCCCACGCGCAGGGCAAGCAGGAATGTTGAATGCCGAACGCTGAATGCTGAATGTTGAATGCGGAAGAGGGAGGACGGCGCGCCCGAAGGCGGGACTACGAGCCTGGGGCGATGACGTCGGCGCCGAGGATGGTGGCGAGGATGTTGTCGCGGGGATAGGCGTGCCCCCGATGCTGGCAGAAGGCCTCGGCGTGCTCGACGCCGCATTCCTTGCCGCGGGCGGCGGCCCATTCGACCATCGAGTGGGTGTACTCGTCGAGGCCGTGCTGACGCAGGAGCCACTCGCGCTGGCTGCGGTGACAGGCGAGCATCTGCTTCTTGGTGTCCAGCACGGCGGCGACGTCGACGTAGAAGTGGACGGGCAGGGGACGGCCGAGGTGGTCGATGCCCTCCATGGCGTCCCAGTAGTAGAGGTATGGGATGGCGTCGGTGTGGGGGAGGTTGCCGGAGCCGCCGTAGTTGGGGATGGGGGCGCCGAAGCAGGCGTCGCGGACGAGGCGCGAGGTGATCTCGTGGTCGGCCATGTAGTCGTCGTGCGGGTGGGTGAGGACGATGAAGGGGTCGATCTCGCGGATGGCGTTGGTGACCTTGCGGCGGATCTCCATGTCGAAGCCGAAGGCGAGGTCGCCCTGGTCGAGGCAGAGGTAGCGCGCGTCGAGGAGTGCGGCGCTCTCGGCGGCCTCGGCTTTGCGGATGCGCGCGATCTCGATGGCCGAGTGCTCGGTGGAGCCGCAGTCGCCGTTGGCGACCGTGACGATGGCGATCTCGTAGCCCTTGGCGCGCAGCAGCGCGAGGGTGCCGGCGCAGCGGAACTCGACGTCGTCGGGGTGTGCCCCGATGGCGAGCACGCGGCGGTTGTCGTCCACAGAGGTCACTCCTTCCCGGGGGTCTTGGAGAGGTCGCGGCAGAGGTCGTACCTCGCGAGCGAGGCCTTGACGATGGCCAGGAGGAAGCCCCAGACGACGAGCGCGACGACGAGCGCCAGCCCCGTGTCGGGCTCGTAGTCGCGCCCGAGCTGCCACGAGGCCGCGAACAGGGCGGCGTGGGCGGCCGGCAGGACGGCCATGCCGTAGAGCATGAACATGTCGGCGCGGGGCGTGTCGGCGCGGAGGTTGGGGTTGAGCGGCATGCGGTTGAGGAGCGGGTTGCTGCCGACCAGCAGCTCGGCCTCGGTGAGGCAGCGCTTGCGGATGGCGTTGATCTGCCGGAGGCACAGGTTGGCGTAGGCGTGGTTCATCGTCAGGTGAACAGGAGGACGCCGAGCGCGGCCGCGGCGAGCTGGATGCGCCAGTAGGCCGCCAGGGCATTGCCCTCGGCGGAGTGCTTGTAGAGCGCGAACAGGCCGCCCGCGACGGCCGCGGCGAGCGTGAGGGCGTACTTGATCAGCGCCATCTGCCGGTCGTCGTAGGCCCGGTACTGCTCGAAGCACTGCTCGTACTCGAGCTTCAGAAACGCGTTCATGGCGAGCCCTCCACGAGGTTTGGGTGCGGCCTATTGTACGACTCGCGGGAGCGGAGCGTCAAGCGCGGGCCGCCGGGGCCTTGCAATCCCCTGGCGCATCTGCTAGGATGCAGAGGACCTGGAGAGGATACGGAAAGGTGTCGGCCATGGGCGCCGCGGCGGTCAGCGCGTTGGACGCCAGCGTGCTGGTGCTGAACAAGCATTACATGCCGGTGCAGATCGTGCGGGCGCGGCGCGCCTTCGGCCTGCTGTGCCGCGACGCGGCCGAAGTGATCTCGATCGACGAGCACTGCTTCGAGGCGCACGACTTCGATACCTGGGTCGAGCTCAGCGCGCTCCGCGACATCTTCCCCGACGATGACCACGACTACGTGCGCACCGTCCGCCTCGAGATCCGCGTGCCCAAGATCATCCGCCTGCTCGTCTACGACCGCCTGCCCGTACGCGCCGTGAAGTTCAACCGCCGCAACCTCTACGCCCGCGACGAGAACCGCTGCCAGTACTGCGGCCGCCGCTTCCCCACCCGCGAGCTGTCGCTCGACCACGTGGTCCCGCGCTCGCGCGGCGGCCTGTCGAGCTGGGGCAACCTCGTGTGCTGCTGCGTGAGCTGCAACAGCCGCAAGGGCGGCCGCCTGCCCCGGGAGGCCGGGATGCGCCTGGTCCGCAAGCCCTTCAAGCCCCGGCGCTCCCCGCTCATCCGCCTGACCATCCGCGACGAGAAGTACAGGAGCTGGCGCCACTTCGTCGATGAGGCCTACTGGAGCGTCGAGCTCAAGTAGGCCCCCCGCCACGCCTTGCAGGCCCCAGGCCCCGCCCGGCCCACCGCCCCGCGGGGCCTGCCCATGGGCCGCCCCGGCGCGAAACCCGCGTAACGACTGCAACTTGGGCTTGACAGAAGTCTCGCGCGGACGGTAGAATACGGCCGCGCAGAACCCTGCGCCGACAGGACCGGACCGGCTCGTACGCCTCAGAAGGAGACGACGATGGCAACTCGCCGGATCGCCCGCGGCCGCGGTGGCTCACCCGTGCCCATCATCATCCTCACGGTGCTGCTCGTCGGCGCCGTCGCCCTCGCCATCGTGTTCGGCATGAAGATGAGCAAGCTCCAGGAGGACATCGTCGGGCACCAGGACGACGTCAAGACGGCCCAGCAGAACCGGCGCAGCGCCGAGGAGCAGGCCGTGCAGTTCAAGACCCTCGTCGGCCTCAACCTCGACGCCATGCAAGAGACCTTCGACAAGCTCAAGAAGGACGCCCAGGACACCGCGCCGATCGCCGGCCTCGACGACGCCGGCCCGCTCAAGCTCGACACCGTGGCCGAGGTGGTCGAGGCCTACGCCCGCGAGGTCGCCGCACTGCGCACCATCGTCGGCCGCCTCGAGGGCGAGGTCGCCGAGGGCAAGCAGGCACGCGAGCAGGCCGAGACCGACCTCAAGAACTACCGCAAAGACCGCGACGACGAGGTCGCGCGAGTCAAGGACGACGCCGCCAAGGCACGAGACCAGCGCGACGTCGCCCAGCGCAAGCTCGCCGCCGCCACCCAGAAGTTCAACGCCGACGTCGCCGCACTCGACGTCGAGAAGACCAAGCTCATCAAGGACGTCAACCACTGGAAGAAGGCCCACGAGATCCAGGCCCGCAAGGTCAAGGACCTCCTCGCCCAGATCGACGAGCTCAAGCACCCCGTGGACATTCGCGGCCCCCTCACCGGACCCCAGGCCGCAGGCGAGCCCGTCGACGGCAAGGTCGTCACCATCGAGCCCGACGGCGAAACCGTCATGATCGACCTCGGCCGCCGCGACTGGGTCCAGCTCGGCATGGAGTTCAGGGTCTACGACAACGCCGACCCCGAGAGCCGCAAGGTCAAAGGCCACGTCCAGGTCCGCAAGGTCTTCGACTCCATCGCACAGTGCAAGGTCATGGAGCAGGACAAGCTCGACCCCATCCTCCCAGGCATGGTCATCGTCAACCCCGCCTTCCGGCGCGGCAAGACCCTCCACTTCGTCCTCGTCACACCCTTCCGCGAGCCCAACGTCGAGCAGCTCCTCTCCCGATACCCCTGCCGAGTCAAGAAGGTCAACCCCAGCGACACCCAGAAGCTCGACCGCGAGACCGACTACGTCATCACCGGCGAAGGCCGCATCAAGGAAGGCGTCACCCGCCCCGACGAGAGCCCCACCGTCGAGCAGGCCAAGGAGTGGCAGATCACCGTCATGCGAGAAAGCACCCTCCTCCGCTACCTCGGCGAGCTCGACTAGCAGCCCCCGCGCCCGCACGCCGAACAGCACACGGCGCCGCCCCCCTCGGGCGACGCCGTTTCTCCATGCGATCTGCACTTGATTTGACGCGCCGTTTCCCTATCATGCATGGGAGCGCCGAGCCCCTTGAGCCGCAGCATCGACACCGCTGCTCGACAGGTGGATTCATGAACCGAAACAACGACGACGCCTGGGACCCCTACCTCGACGACGAGCCCGAAAGCGTGGACCGCGCGGAGTGGGACGAGGAGGACTGGGAGCAGTTCCTCCTCCGCCAGGACGCCCTGAACGCGAAGTACCAGGAGCTCTACGAGACCCTCCGCGACCACCCCGAGCGCGACGAGATCATCGCGCGCGAGATGCGGTGGCAACTGCCCGAGGACCTCTACGGCGACGCGCCCGACGCGCCCGGCGGCCTGGCCGACGACGACGGCTGGCTCGAGCGCGAGCAGGCCTTCGTCACCGACCTCGACGCCATCCCCGCCTTCCGCACCGGCGAGGACTTCGCGCTGCGGGTCGATCGCCTGCTCACCGCGCGCCTGCGCCAGCGCATCCCCGGCGACGCGGACGGCGCGCGCGCCGTCAGGACCGCCGTCGACGCCGCCGACCACGTCGCCAGCGGACACAGCATCGGCTACGAGCGCGACACCCTGTGCGGCAACATCGCCTGCTGCAAGCGCGCGCTGCGCAGCATCGCCGACTCCTGCGAGGCACTCATCGTCCTCCGCCAGCGCGGCGCCCTCACCCCGCCCGAGGCCGACGCCCTCCTCGACGCAGGCCGGCAGGCCAGCGACGCCATCGCGCTGCGCATCGACGAGCTCCGCCGACGCGTCTGGTGGTGTTGACACCGCCCCAGTCCCCATCCATCCGCACCCTCGCCCCCACCGCACACAGCCGCGCGCCAGCCCACGCCGGTGTCATTTCTCCGACCAGTGCGACCAGAGCGCGACCGGCCATTGTAGTAAGCAGCCTGCCCCTGCGTAAGGCTC
>CBFDBL010000321.1:0-7163 GCA_965603035.1 uncultured bacterium | reverse complement strand
GCACCAGTCCCGAGGCCCGGCTTGCGTGGCCCGCGGGCGCCGGGGGCGATGACGTGAGGGGTCTGCGGCAGCGGTCCGCTCAGGCCGACTCGCAAGCGGCGAAGACGCCGCCTTCGGCTCTGGCGCTTCGCGCGTGGCGGGACGGTGGCGGCGGCCGAACACGGTGGTGGCCTTGCGCACGTCGAGCTGGGCTCGGCCGCGGCCGCCGCAGCTGGAACGTCAGCCCACCGAGGATCGTGTCCGTCCGCCGGTGGGGTGTCAGCGATTCGGCTTGGATTCGGGGTCGATCCCGGGTAAGATCGGGGCGAGCACTGCGCGTAGGAGCCCGCGGCCCGATGAGCTATACCCCCAAAGCGCGGTTCACGGCCATGCTCAGGGCGGCGCGCGACTACAGTGCCTCGGACATCCACGTCCTGGCCGGCCTGCCGCCTGCCTTCCGCGTGAGCGGCGAGATCGTCATCGCCGACTGGGAGCCCTTCAGCCGCGACGAGCTGGTCGAGCTGTCGAAGGTCCTGCTCAACGAGCAGCAGCGCGAGCGGCTGCTCGTCGAGCGCGAGCTGTGCATCTCGTTCTACTACGAGGATCTGGGCCGCCTGCGCGTGTCGTTCTACCATCGCTTGGGCGTGCCCGAGCTGTCGATCCGGATGTGCAACCTGGAGGTCAAGAGCGCCGGTGAGCTCATGCTGCCCTCCGTCATCGACAAGCTCTGCGAGAAGCACAGCGGCCTCGTCGTCATCACGGGGCCGACGGGCGTCGGCAAGACGACCACTCTGAACTACATGATCGATTCCATCAACACGACCCGCCGCTGCAAGATCGTCACGATCGAGGACCCCGTGGAGTTCGAGCACCGTCACCGCAAGAGCATCGTATGCCAGATCGAGGTGACGACCGACACGCGGAGCTTCGCCTCGTGTCTGCGCCACGTGCTGCGCCTGGACCCCGACGTGATCTGCATCGGCGAGATGCGCGACATCGAGACGATGGAGACGGCGCTCACGGCCGCCGAGACGGGCCACCTGGTGATCGCGACCCTGCACACGCCCAACGCCGTGAGCACGGTCGAGCGCATCGTCGGCTCCTTCGAGGGCGGCCGCCAGCGCCAGGCCATCCTCCAGCTCTCGTCGGTGCTCGAGGCGGTCATCGCCCAGCGCCTGGTCCCCACCGTCGACAAGCGGCGCCGCGTGCTCGCCTCTGAGATCCTGCTCGCCACCACCGCCGTCCGCAACCTCATCCGCGAGAGCAACCTCCACCAGCTCCAGAACGCCATCATCACCTCCCGCTCGATGGGCATGCAGACCATGGAGGACGCCCTCGCCCACCTCTACCGCCAGGGCCTCATCTCCCTCGACCAGGCCCTCTCGAACGCCAACCAGCCGGGCGAGCTCGAGCGCATGCTCCGCCACTAGCAGCCCGCGGCACCGCCCGTGCACCTCAGAGGCTGGCCGCGAAGCGGCGCATCACGAGCACGACGTAGCCGGTGAAATGGGTCGCGTAGTTGAGGGTGACGGCGGCGTGGACCTGTTCGGTGACGGCCGGGTCGGCGACGTGCACCTCCATCGCATTGCCGCCCCGGTAGGGCGGGAGCCGGCGGCCGCCCGGCTCGTAGAGCTCGACGCGCAGGATCGCGCGATAGGGGGTCTTGTCGGGGTGGTGTTCCGCGAAGTGCGCCATCATCTCGTCGCGGTCGCCGCCGTAGCGCAGGATCTCGCGCTCGACCACGCTCGGCTCCACGAGGCCCATGGCGCGGGAGAGATAGGGCACCATGAAGTCGATCTCGACCTGGAGCGGGCGGTAGTCGCCGTCGGCGGCGATGATCTCGCGGCGCAGGCGGTCGGTGGAGCGGAGCACGCGGTGGGTCAGGTCGGCCAGCTCGTTGGCGGAGTAGCGGCGGGGCATGAACTCCTGGTTCTCGGGGTCGAGCGCGTCCTCGGCCTGGCCGCTGCGCTGGAGCCGGCCGAGCAGGCCGGCGAGCGGGCCGTCGGGCGCCATCTCTGCCAGCCACACGCGCAGCTCGTCGAGGCTCGGCGACTCGAAGTCCAGCCAGTGCACGATCCATCGGCTCGTGAGCAGCCGCTCGACGAAGGCGGGGATGTCGGCCGCCGAGGCGAGGGTCCTGGGGAAGGTGTACATCGCCGCGATGTGCTCCTCGCTCATCGGCGCGCCCGCCTGGTAGTCCAGGCGCCGGTCGGCCAGCAGCGCGGCGCGGATGAAGAGGTTGTCGTAGTCGAACGCCTGCTTGCGGATCGCCGCGACGACGGTGGCAATGCGCTCGCGGATCGCCTCGGGCTCGATGATCTCGAGCGCGATGTAGTGGCGCTCGCGCAGCCGCTCGACCACCTTCGGCAGAGCGTCCGCCACCCGTCGCGCCGGCGGACGCGGCAGCCAGAGCTGGCAGTGCACGTTGTCCGCAGGATACTCGAGCGCCCGGCCGTCACGCCAGATCTGCACGAAGCGACGCACCATCTTCTTCACCAGCGTGTCGGGCCGCATGTCGGAGGGATACCAGTCGAACTTGTCCGCGAAGTCCACGTAGTAGACGCACTGGCGCGCCTCGCCACGGCCCACCACGTCCACCCAGAACTCCTTGGGGTTGGGCAGCTCGGAGTTGTACGTCACACTGTCGCACCCCTCGACGAGGCGGAGATAGGCCCCGGCCAGGAACATCTCCATCGTGGGGGTCGCCCGCGCCATAGCTTCCCATCCTGCTGCAAGAGTCGCGGGGCCCGGCGGGATCCGGGCGCCACGCGCCGGATTATAGCCCGCTGGCGCAGGGAGTCAAACGCGCGTCGCGGCCGGCCCGCGCGCCCGCGCCCATGTCACCCGCCATCCTCGCCTGTCATTTTTTGTAACAGCCCCTTGTATGGCAGCGCGAACGTGATACATTACGTAGGGGTCGGGGGCGCCGTAACTCTGTGAGAGCGGAAGACATCGATGCGCACCGCCGCCGTCGCTGTGAGCCTGGTCGCCCTCGTGGCGGCCGCCGTAGCCCAGGCGGGCGAGCCCGCGACCCACGACAGGCCTGCCACCGGGCTCGCCCCTGCGCCCGCCACGGGCACCCCGCCCTCCGTCGAGGCCCCCCCCGACGAGCCGGGGGACAAGCCGGGGAAGGAGGCCGCGGGCACCATCCGCGGCAAGAACCTGTGGGTGACCCTCAGCCGCGGCGGCGCGCTCATGATCCCCATCCTGGTGTGCTCGCTCGTCGGCCTGGCGTTTGCCGTCGAGCGGTTCGTCTCGCTGCGGCAGGGCGCCGTGGCACCGAGGGATCTGGCGAAGGGGGTGCTCGAGAGCGTCGCGGCCGGCCGCGCCGGCGAGGCCCTCGAGAGTTGTCGCGAGCGGCCCTCGTCGCTGGGCCGCGTGCTCGCCGCGGGCCTCGAGCTGGCCGGCGGCTCCCGCGACGAGATGATCGCCGCCATGCAGGAGAGCGGCGAGCGCGAGCTGTGGAACCTCGACCGCTTCGCGAAGCCGCTGAGCGTCATCGCGGGCGTCGCGCCGCTGCTGGGCCTGCTCGGCACCGTGTGGGGCATGATCCTCGCCTTCGACGTCGTGGCGCAGAAGGGAGCGCTCGGCGACCCCAAGGCCCTCGCCGGAGGCATCGCCACCGCGCTGCTCACCACGCTCGCCGGCCTCACCGTCGCCATCCCGTGCTACATCCTCTACCATTACTTCCGCAGCCGGTCCGACCGGCTGATCATCGAGATCGAGGAAGCGGCCTCCCACGTGGCCGCCATCCTGCATGGGGATCCCAGCCGTGCACATCCACCGTCAGCGCGAGGAGGACGAGGGGCTGCCCCTGACGCCGCTGATTGACGTCGTCTTCCTGCTCCTCATCTTCTTCCTCACGGCCACCTCCTTCTACAAGAAGGAGAAGGACATCAAGGTCGACCCGCCTCGCGCGACCGAGGGCAAGGCCGTGGCCCACAAGGCCCGCGAGATCACCGTCAACATCCGCAACGAGGACGACGGCGGCTTCTTCGTGGTCGACGGCCGCATCCTCTCGCTGCCTCGCCTCACCGACATGCTCGCCGACGCTGCCCGCGACAACCCGCGCCAGGCCGTCATCATCCGCGGCGACCAGCGCGCCTACCACCAGAAGATCGTCGATGTCCTCAACGCCTGCAAGAAGGCCGACATCACCAACTACTTCATCGCCACCACCTTCGACCAGCCGGAGTGATGCGTGAGCCGTGATGCGTGAGAAGAGCACCGCACTCCCGAGCGACCACAGCAGCGAGAGGCGACCCGCCTCGCGCCTCCCCTCCTCTTCCTCCTGCCTCTCCATTTCTGCTTTCTGCGTTTTGCCTTTTGCTTTCTGCTTTCTCTTCTCCTCCGCCTCAGCCGCCGAGCGCCCGATGCGCCTCGACGTCCTGCGCGCCGAGGCCAACGGCACCATCCTCGACGTCCTGCTGCGGGTAGAGCTGCCCGGGGTGGCGGAGGAACTGAGGCCGCGCGACGTCGCCGTGTTCATCGCGCCGGCCGACCTGTCGGCCGCGGCGGCGGCGACGGCGCAGTTCCGCCTGCCCCGCCTCTTCCTCAAGCGAATGGGGAAGGCCTACTACATCGACCTGCGGCAGTTGCCTGCCGGCGTGGGCGCTGCCGCGTGCCAGCTCCTGCTGCGAATCGGGCGAGACGGCGAGCTCGTGGCGACCCATCGGCTGGCCAGGCTGCTCGGCCCGCCGGCCGAGGAGCTCGACGTGGCGCTGCTCATCGACGAGTCGCTGTCCATGCGGCGCACCGATCCCGAGAAGCTGCGCATCGCCGCCGCCAAGACCTTCGTCGATCTCGCCCGGCGCAGCACCCGCATCGGCCGTATCGCCGTCGTCGGCTTCAACAACAAGGCCCGCACCCTCGCACCCCTGACCTCCCCCCTCCAGGCCGAGAGCCTCTACCGCGCCATCGACCGCGCCGGGGCGATCGGCCAGACCGACATGGACTCCGCTCTCGATGAGGCCTGGAAGGCCTTCGGCCACTCGCCCACCGCCGCCAAGGCGGTCGTCCTGCTCACCGACGGCAGGGATGAGCCAGGCCGCTACGAGAACGCCCACCGACGCTTCGCGGCACAGCGATGGCGCGTCTACACCGTCGGGCTCTCCAAGCGTGCCGACACGACGGTCCTCCAGCGCATCGCACACGACACCGGCGGCGAGTACCACAACGCCCCCACCAACGCCGAGCTACAGGACATCTTCGGCCGCATCTGCCTCACCCTCCAGAAGAAGGTCCCCATCCGCTCGCGCCGCCACGACCTGCCGGCCGGCGGGCTCGTCGCCGACCCCTTCGCCGTGGACGACTCCATCTCGGCTCTGACCGTCAGCCTCAAGGCGCGCGACCCCGACGTCGCCTTCAGCCTGCTCGACCCCGCCACGCGGCCCCTCACCCCCGACGTCAAGGGCGCGGGACGCGCGGCGGCCTACGACCGCAAGGCGGCTTACCAGTACTACGACCTGTGGAGCCCGGCGCCTGGGCAGTGGGCCGCGCGGCTCCAGGCGCCCCATGCCCAGGGCGTCACCGTCGCCGCCACCGCGGTGACCAACCTGCTCCTGCGCGCCTTCCCCCTCCAGCCCACCTGCTACCGCGGCGAGCCCGTCGAGCTGGCCGCCAGCCTCGCCGTCGCCGACTCCGTCCTCGGACACGCCCAGGTCGAGGCCCGCGTCACCCCCGCCGACGGCACCACGACCACCGTCCCCCTCTTCGACGACGGCCGCCACCACGACACCGATGCCGACGACGGCGTCTTCGCAGGCCTCTTCCCGGGCACCGAGACGCCCGGCCCCTGCACCATCCGCCTCGTCGCCACCGGCACCACGCCCGCCGGCCACCGCTTCGAGCGCGAGCTCTCCCTCACCACCACCGTCGCGACCGAGGGCTACTCGAAGCTCTGGTGCGCGAACCGCTCCCTCGACTTCGGTGTCCTCTACAGCGGCGAGACGGCCACGCGCGCCCTCGACCTCAAGCTCACGTCGGCCCTCGATGCCCCCATCGCCGAGACGATCCGCGCCGCACTCCAGCCGCCCGCACGACCCGACGGCAAGCGACTTCCCGACGCCGCACTCCGCCTGTCGCCCCGCCCCCTGAGCCTCGAGACCGGGCGGCTCGCCTCCGTCACCCTCGCCCTCTCTGTCCCTCACGCACAACCAGCGGGCCGGTACCGCGGCCAGCTCGAGCTCGCCAGCAAGTACGACCGGGTCACCATACCCATCCAGGCCGAGGTCCGTCACCCCCGGCTCGTGCTCAGCCCCGAGTCCATCGACCTCGGCTCGCTGGAGAGCGGCTCGCGCGCCGAAGCCAGGTTCGCCATGCGCCTCGAGCCGCGCGGGGCGCTGGAGGCCCGCGCCACCGGCTCCGACCCGCGCCTCGCCCTCGCCCCCCAGGCCGCGACGCTCGGCCCGAAGCCCACCGAGGTGACGATCGCGCTCGCCGCGCCCGCCGACCTCCCCTCCACCACCATTCGCGCAACGGTGACCGTCCAGACCCCGCTCGGCCAGGCCCAGCTCCCCGTCAAGGCCAAAGTCGTCAAGCCCGCCTTCGTCGTGTCCCCCACCCAGGTGGACTTCGGCGAGTTGATGCCGGGCCAGGCCGCGACCCGGGCCAGCGACCTCCGCGTCACGGGGCTCGAGCCGCGGCGGGCCTCCCCTCACCGGGCCCGCGAACGTCCCCGCCCTGACGCTCCAGGCGCCCGCCGACGCGCTGACGCTCCAGCCTGGCACCGAGGCGCCCGCGACGCTCAAGCTCGACGTCCCGCCCGCGCAGCCGCCAGGAGCCTATCGCGGCACGATCGTTGTCCGCACGCCGCTCGGCGAGCACACGGTGGCCTGCACCGCGCGCGTCGCCGCCATCGACACCTTCCGCATCGCCGCCGGCGCCGACTTCGGCAGGGTGGCGCGCGGAGCGACGAAGGACATCACCGTCGAGATCGAGTCCACCGTCGATGCCGAGCAGACGATCTCGCTGTCCCTGCCAGCGCCCGATGCCCGCAGCCGTCTGACGGCCCAGCCGACGGCCGCCACGCTTCCGCCCAGGGGCAAAGCCCGTCTGGCCCTCCGCCTGGCGGCCCCTGCCGGGGCGAAGCCGGGCCCGTGGCAGGCGGCTGTCGGGCTGCGCGGCGTCGTCATCGAGAAGGGGATGATCGGGGACATGGTCTCCGATGAATTCCTTGACCTCGT
>CBFDBL010000320.1:0-7204 GCA_965603035.1 uncultured bacterium | reverse complement strand
CGGGGTCGCCAGGTGCACGGGCAGGAACAGGAGCTTCCAGTAGGTCGCAAAGGTCCAGGGCATCGAGGCGAGCTGCTCGCCGATGACGCGGCTCTTGACGACCTTCGCCTCCATCGCGCACCAGTACTGCACGCCGGCGAGCGCGACCACGACGAGCCCATGGGGCACGACGACGGCCAGGCGCTGCCACAGCGGCTCGCGGCCCTCCTCGAAGAGCACGATGGCCAGCGCCAGCAGCGGCGGCAGCATCATGGCCGACGGCTTCGCCAGCAGCGCCAGCACCAGGCTGCCCCACGATGCCGCGCAGAGCCACGCCCACGACCGCCCGCGACGGTACCGCCGCTCGCCGTGCACGAAGGCCAGGAACGACACGAGGAAGAAGAAGGCGTAGAGCACGTCGCGGCGGCCTGAGACCCACGTCACCGACTCCACGTGCACCGGGTGCACGGCCCAGGCCGCGGCCGCGAGCCACGCCAGCGGCTGCCGCCGCAGCAGCCACAGCACCAGCGCGTAGACGAGCAGCACGTTCGCCGTGTGCAGAGCGATGTTCGTCAGGTGGTAGCCGAACGGGTCGAGTCCCCACAGCGCGTAGTCCACGGCGTAGCTCAGCTCGCGCAGCGGCTGCCAGGCGCCGTGGCTGCTGCGGTAGGTCAGCATCGCCGCCACGCTCCCGACGTCGAGCGAGCGGATCCGCACGTTCTCCTCGACGAGGAACCAGTCGTCGTAGCTCACGAACTGGTTGTTCAGCGCGTTGCAGAAGGTCCCTGCGGCGAGCACGGCGAGGCTGATGCAGGCCACGGTGTGCCAGAAGGCAGGCGAGCGGCCGAGCCAGCGTGTCGGGGTGGCGGCGCCGTCACTCATCGCCCTGCCCTCCCGCGAGCCGTGGCGTCGCGGCCAGGCAGTCGGCGACGCCCTCGGCCAGGCGCCGGCAGCCCTCGGCGCTCAGGTGGATGTAGTCGCCCGGCGGCGCGCGGAACAGGCCGGCGGGCCCCTCGGCCTGTGCGAAGGCGGCCGCTGCGTCCACCAGCCCCGCGCGCTCGTCGCGCGCCACCCGCCGCACCACCTCGTTGTAGTCGGCGTGCGCCGCGACCAGGCGGCCCACCGCCTCGCCGTCCGACCAGCGCGCCGCGCCGGCCGCGGCCAGGTAGCTGGGCGCCGTGACCAGCACCGTGTGCCCCGACCGCTCGCGCATCGCGGCGGCCATCGCGCGCAGGTTCGCTTCGTAGTCGGCCAGCGACACGCGCCGCGGGCCCTCCATGCTCGGGATGACCACCGCCGTCGCCTCGCCGTCGGTCACCACCGCCTCCCGTCGCGACACCCTGTGCCAGGCCCGAAGCGACAGGCTCACCAGGCGCGACCACGACAGCCACGCACGCGCCCGCTCGCTCCACGAGCCCGAGACCGCCTTGTCCGAGCCGCCCGCCCGCGCACGCCAGTGGTCGTTCCAGCCGAAGTAGGACACCACGACGTCGGGCTCGCAGCCGAGGATCTCCCGCTCGAGCCACAGCCGTCCCTGGAACGAGCTGTAGCCGCCGACGCCGGCGTTGACGACCTCGAGCGGCTTCCCTGGGTAGCGCTCTCGCAGGATGCGCTCGAGCTGGCGCGGATAGGTCTGGTCGAAGTCGGGCAGCAGGTCGCCCGCGGTGCAGGAGTCGCCGAGGCAGAAGATGCGCAGCGTGCCCGGCGGCTTCGGGACGTCGAGCTCGGCGCCGAGGAAGCCGCGCGCGTTGACCGAGAAGACCGGGCCCCGCCAGCCCGCGGTGTTGCGCCAGCCGAGCCGCGCGTCGCGCACCAGGCGAGCGGGGCGCGCCGCGATGCCGAGCACGTGCAGCGCCGCCTCGGCGACCGCGAGGGCCAGGACGAGGCCCATGCTGCTGAGCAGCAGCTTGCGGACGAGGCGGCGGGGTTGCGGGCTCGCGGCCGGCTCTCGCTCGCCCGCTGCGCCGGGGCCGCTGGCGCGGTCGGGCCGCCACACTCCAGGGTCGTCGCTGGGCGGGTGGGTGGTCATGGGCGTGCCGCCGGAGGGGCGATCAGTGAGAGCCATCGGCCACGGTGGGAGCGTCGCTGAGGGCGGAGCGCTCGAGCGCCTTCTTGTAGTCGCGGAACGCCTTGAGCTTACGGAACGGCGCCAGGTGTGCCGGGATGCGCGGGGTGGCGACCTCGATGCCGCCGCCGCGGGGCAGCAGCAAGTCGGTCCCCGCGGCCTGGCCGAGCACGTAGGCGCACAGCCGGCGCACTCGGAACCGCGGGAGCCGCACGCGCTGGCGCCGCGCCTTGCTCTGGCGGCTGACATAGGTGATGTAGCGAGGCACGAAGACGGCCAGGAAGCCGCGGAGCAGCGCGTTGAGCTCCTCGCGCGCCTGGCGCACCTCGTCGCGGGCCTGCTGGAGGCTGTAGAAGGCGGCGAGGCAGGCGCGCGCGTCGTCGCCGAAGAGCGCCTCGACGTTCTCCCACAGGTTCTCCGCGCGGATCGCCGCGCGTCCGCCGTCGCAGGCGAAGGTCAGGTGGTCCACCTTCCGCTGCTTGATCTCGTAGTTGATCCGCAGGTTGTCGAGCTTGCGGGTGAACGCGGCGAGCGCGTCGGCGAACCGAGCGCCGGCCGCCGCCGCCCTGCCCAGCAGGGCGGAGACCGCGGGGTCGGACTGAAGCCTGGCGGCCCAGTGGCGGAGGATGGCCTCGGTGGTCGCGTCCTCGTGGAACTCGACGGCGGGCACGTCGCCTCGTCGCTCGGCCCGCTCGTTCTCGACGAGCTGGTCGAGGCCCAGGTCGGAGAGCATGAGGGCGCGGAACGCCTCGAAGCCGATCGCGCCGTCGCGCGGGCCGTGGGCCTCGGCGCGGGTCAGGCGGCCGGTCGACATGGCGAGCAGCTCGTCGTCGAAGCGCTCGTCGTCGAGGTGGCCTGGGTCGCCGCCGAGCGCCTCGCGGACGCGGAAGCGTGCGTAGTCGCGGCGCAGTGCGTCGAGCGCGGTCGCGGCGCGGTCGAGGTCGGCGCGCGCGTGGCGGAGCGACCTGGCGGCCTCGGCGGACTCGCCGTCGCCGGCCTGCTCGTCGAGCTCGGCCACGGCGCCGCGCAGCCGCTCGACCTCCTCGGCGCCGTCGGCCAGGCGGCGCCGGAAGCCCTCGACCGCTGTGTTGAGATCCTGCTCCATCGCGCGCTCCGGGCTCAGGGGACCGCCTGGTCCTCGCTCGCGGCGCGGGCCTCGAGCTGGTCGTGGAGCATGGCCAGGCTCTCCTTGGCCGAGCGCTGCTCGGCCTCCTTCTTGTTCCGGCCCCAGCCCGTGCCGTACTCGTCGTCGCCGATGACGGTGACGACCCGGAACGACTTGGCGTGGTCGGGGCCGGCCTCCTCGATCACGCGATAGGTCGGCGTGCAGGCGAACTCGCGCTGGGCGAGCTGCTGGAGCTGGGACTTGCAGTTGCGCTCGTGCTTGGTGCGCTCGGCGTCCTCGATCGTCTCCTCGAGGCTGCGCAGGACGAACTCGCGCGCCGGCTCGAGCCCGCGATCGAGGAAGATGGCCGCCACGATCGCCTCGAAGACGTTCGCCACCACCGAGTTCGGCAGCCGCTTCGCCTCGCTCATCCCCCGCCCGACGGACAGGAAGCGGTCAAGCCCGATGGCGCGGCTGTGCGCCGAGAGCGCCTGCTGGCTCACCACGATGCTCTTGATCGCCGTCAGCTCCCCCTCCGTGTGGTCCGGGTACTTGTGGAAGAGGTACTCGGAGACGACCATGCCCAGGATCGCGTCGCCCAGGAACTCCATTCGCTCGTTGCTGAGGCCTTGGTCGTTGCGGTTCGAGGAGTGGGTAAGCGCCTTGTGAAGCCAGAAGGGCTCCTTGAATCGGTAGCCGATGGCTTCCTGGCAGGCCTCGAGGCGATCCTGCTCCATGGCAACTCCAGACGAGGGACGCCGTCTGCCTCGGGGGCTCCCAGACTGTATCAGATCGCCCCGGGATGATCAAGGTCGGCGGCCTTGCGCGTCCGCACGGCTGGGGCTATACTCCGTGGTGAGTGTATCCGCGAGCCACTTCCAGGAGAGGACGTGCCATGAGTGTGCTGGGCCTCGATATCGGGACGACGGGCAGCAAGGCCGTGGTGTTCGCCGCCGACGGGGCGATCCTGTCGTCGGCCTACGAGGAATACCCGCCCATGCTTTCGCCCCGGCCGGGCTGGGCCGAGCTCGACAGCCACGTGATCTGGGCCGCCGTGCAGCGCGTCGTGGCCGCGGCAGCAGCCGAGACGCCCGACCCGGTCGAGGCGCTCAGCGTCTCGGTCTTCGGCGAGTCCTTCCTGCCCGTCGCCAGCAACGGCGAGCCGCTCTACAACACGATCCTGTCGTTCGACCCCAGGGCGCGGGAGCAGGCCGACCGCCTGACCGAGAAGCTGGGCCGCGAGCAGATCTTCCAGATCACCGGCATGCCCCAGCACTCCAGCTACACCCTCAACAAGGTCCTGTGGTTCCGCGACCACGAGCCCGACGTCTTCCGGGAGACGTGGAAGATGCTGCTGTGGGAGGACTACTTCTTCCTGAAGCTGGGTCTGGAGCCGAGCGTGGACTACTCGGTGATCGGGCGGACCCTGGCGCTGGACGTGCGGACGCGGGGGTGGGCCGAGCCGGTGTTCGAGGCGGCGGAGCTGGAGCCCGAGCTGTTCGCGACGCCTGTCGCCTCCGGCACGGTGCTGGGCGAGGTGAGCGCGGCGGCGGCCGCGCAGCTCGGCCTGCCCAAGGGGGTGAAGGTGGTGGCTGGCGGCCACGACCAGCCGGCCTGTGCGCTGGGTGCCGGCGTGGTCGCGCCTGGGGTGAGCACCGACACGACCGGCACCGTCGAGTGCATGACCATGGCCATGGGCGAGCCCGTGCTCACCGACGCCATGCTCGCGTCGAACATCTGCGTCTACCCCCACGTCGTGCCCGACCGCTACGTGTCGCTGGCCTACCTCTACACGGCGGGCAGCATCCTGCGCTGGTGCCGCGACCACTTCGGCGCCGAGGCGCGCGCGGTGGCCGAGAGCACGGGCCGCGACGTCTACGACGTACTCATCGAGAGCGCGCCCGACGGCCCCATCGACCTGTTCCTCCTCCCACACTTCCAGGGCAGCGGCACCCCCTACCTCGACAGCGACTCCCGCGGCGTCCTGGCAGGCCTGACCCTCCACACGACCCCCGCCGACGTCACCCGCGCCATCCTCGACGGCGTCGCCTACGAGATGCGGATGAACCTCGAGGCCGTGCGCCGAGGCGGCCTGACGGTCGAGAAGTTCAACGCCATCGGCGGCGGCTCCCGCAGCGACCGCTGGTGCCAGACGAAGGCCGACGTGACCGGGCTGCCCGTGGACGCGCTGGACGTGTCGGAGGCGGGCTGCCTCGGCGTCGCCATGCTCGCGGGCGCCGCCACAGGCGTCTGGCCGTCGCTCGACGAGGCCATCGCCCAGCTCGTCCGGCCCCGCAAGACTTTCCAGCCCGACCCCGACAGCCGGAAGCTCTACGACCGCGGCTTCGACGTCTACCGCCGTCTCTACGACAGCACCCGCGACCTCAACCACGCCACCGCCGCGCTCGCCGCCGAGCTCCACGACCTGCGCGCGAGCGCGCCCTGAGCCGCAGCCGCAGCCGAGCGCCCGCGGCAGCTCACTCCCGCGCCACGTAGTCGATGACGAGCACCTTGTCGAGGATGGGCCCGAGCTGCTTGCCGAAGGCCTTGTGGGCGGGGTGCGGCAGGTAGGCGTCGCGCTCCTTCGCGGACGCGAAGGTCACCAGGAAGCAGTGGGTGTAGCCGGCGGTGAGGCCCTCGGCGCTCATGTCGGTGCCCCACTCGAAGTCGCGGATCGCCTCGACCTTCGCCGGCAGGGCGCGGAAGGCCTGCTCGATGGCCGCCACCTGCTCGGGGGCGGCGCCGTCCTTGAACTTGAAGAGCACGACGTGGCGCACGCGCCCCATGTGCGGGCGGGGCTCCAGGCACAGGCCCATCCGCCGCATCGGGCAGCAGCCCGCTGCCCAGACCACGACGAGCATCACGACGGCCAGCATTGCCTTCTTCACGACGATCTCCTGAGAAAAGGGAAAGGGCGGGCTAGGAGTCGGACGCGAGTTTGGCGATCTCGGCGGCCAGCGCGTCGGCGAGCCGCTCGACGGGCACCGTGCGGAGCAGCTCGCCGCCCCTGAAGAGGTAGCCCTCGGTCTTGCCGCCGACCACGCCGATATCGGCGTCCTTCGCCTCCCCCGGCCCGTTGACGATGCATCCCATGACGGCGATTCGCAGCGACGGCGGCGCGCCGCGCACGGCCTCCTGGACCTGCTCGACGAGCGCCGGCAGGTCGTACTCGCAGCGCCCGCAGGTCGGGCAGGCGATGATCTCGGGCCTGCGGCGCGCGCGCAGGCCGAGCGAGGCCAGAATGTCGTAGGCCACGTCGATCTCGCGCTGCGGCGGGCCGGTGAGCGAGACGCGGATCGTGTCGCCGATCCCCTCGGCGAGCAGGATGCCGAGCGCGACGGCCGACTTGACGGTCCCCGTGCCTGGCGGCCCGGCCTCGGTGACGCCGAGGTGGAGCGGGTAGTCGCACTGGCCGGCGATCGCGCGGTTCGCCTCGAGGGTGGCGAGCACGCTGGAGGCCTTGAGCGAGAGCACGATGTCGCGGAAGCCCAGGGCCTCGAACTGGCGGCAGTAGGCGAGCGCGCTCTCGACCATGAGCGGGACGAGCGCGGCCTCGTCGTCGACGACCTGGAGCTGGCGTCGCTCGCGGATGGAGCCGGCGTTGACGCCGATGCGGATCATGATGCCGGCGTCGCCGGCGGCGCGGACGACGTCGCGGACGTGTTCGGGCTTGCGGAGGTTGCCTGGGTTGAGTCGGATGCCGTCGGCTCCTGCGTCGATGGCGGCGAGTGCGAGGCGGTGGCTGAAGTGGATGTCGGCGATGAGCGGCACATGGATGCTCTGATGGATGGCGGGCAGCGCCTCGGCGGCGCGGCGGTCGGGCACGGCGACGCGGGCGATCTCGCAGCCGAGAGCCTCGAGCTCGAGGATCTGGGCGACCGTGGCCTCGACGTCGTGGGTCGGCGTGTTGGTCATCGACTGCACGGCGATGGGCGCATCCCCGCCCACCGGCACCGAGCCCTTGTGGACCACGCGACTCTTACGGCGGTCGATCATGGCATCGCGAACCACGCCTCTCCTCTCTTCGAGAGCATGAAGTCGGGGTCGTCCCTGAG
>CBFDBL010000319.1:0-7210 GCA_965603035.1 uncultured bacterium | reverse complement strand
GTCCCGCGACGGCACGCGGCCGCTCCCAGAACGTGGCCCAGAGCCATGGTGCCCCCCGTCAACAGCCGTCGGCGCTGACTCCCGCAGACCCCTTGCGTCATCGCCCCGGGCGCCCGCGGGCCACGGAAGGCGGGCCTCGGGACCGGTGGGGCCGTTTGCATTACCTATGCAGAGGTCAGTAGTTCCTGCTCAGTAGCCCCCGTGCGTCCGGACCGCGTCGAGCATGGCGACGACGTTGGCGGGCGGGACGTCGGGCTGGATGTTGTGGACCTGGGTGAAGACGAAGCCGCCGCCGGGGGCGAGGTCGGCGATGCGGCGGCGCACCTCGGCCTCGACGTCGGCGGGGCTCCCGTGGTTGAGGACGCGCTGGGTGTCGCAGCCGCCGCCCCAGAAGGCGATGTCGCGGCCAAGCTCGCGCTTGAGCGCCGCCGTGTCCATCTCGGCGGCGGAGACCTGCACGGGGTTGAGCGCATCGACCCCCGCCTCGATGAGCGACGGGATGAAGCGGCGCACCGAGCCGCAGGAGTGGAAGAGCAGGAACAGCTCGGGGCGCCTCGCCTTGACGCACCCGAAGAGCTGCCGCTGGTAGGGGAAGATCAGCTCGCGGTAGCACTCGAGCGAGAGCATCGGCCCGTGCTGGGTGCCGAGGTCGTCGTTGAAGAGCACGACCTGGATGAAGTCGCCGACGCGGCCGAGATACGCCTCGACTCGGCGGAGATACGCCTCGGCGAGCCGCTCCATCAGCGCGTGGACGAGCCGTGGGTCGGCGAGCAGGTCGATGAGGAACTGCTCGTGGCCGCGCAGGCACTGGCCGGCGGCGAGGAAGTGGCACATGAGGTTGCCGACGACGGCGCGGTCGGTCTCGTGGAAGAGCCGCGCGGCCCGCGCAGCGATGTCGTCGAGGGTCTCGTCCGCATACGACGGCCAGTCGAACGACTCGATAGCCTCGGCGTGCTCGTCGAGCTGCGAGGGCTCCGTCACGTCGGCCAGGGGCGGGTTGACGGACTCGAAGTAGAGGCCGCCTGCGGGCATGCGCTCGCGCACGACGGCGCGTTCGTCGCGGACGATCCAGCCGCCCTCGTGCGGCATGGGGCGCCAGCGCTCGGGGATCTGGCACGGCGAGCCGTCGGGCAGGGTCCACGGCTTCCAGCGCCTCGGCTCAATGAGCAGGGGCACAGTGTCGAGGCCCAGTGCCGCGCGCAGGTCGTCCTCGATCTTGACGACCTGCTGCCCCGTGTCGAAGATCTGCGTCCGGCCTGGCGGCAGGCCGAGATGTGCGCGGAGGCGGTTGTAGGCGATGCCGGTGATGCCGGAGCTCTCGGTGCCGCCAATGTCCAGCGGCACCCGATCCGGCTCCTCGTGCCTCAGCGCCGCCGCCACCCGCTCCCGTGAGGTCATGTCTCGCCCTCTGTGCCCGGCGCCTGGTACGGCTCGCCGGCGAGGAAGCCGCGGGTCAGCTTCCACACCACCCCGCCGAGGATGAACAGGGCGATGAGGTTCGGCAGGGCCATCAGGCCGTTGAGGGTGTCGGAGATGGCCCAGATGGGCTCGAGCTGCCCCAGGGCGCCGAGCATGATGAACGGCAGCCAGACGACCCGATAGGTCAGCCGCACGACCTTGCCGTGCCCGAGCAGGTAGGCCGAGCAGGTCTCGCCGTAGAAGCACCAGGCCAGGATCGTGTCGTAGGCCGTCAGCGCCATGCACAGGGCGACCAGCGGGTTGCCGAGGGTCCCGCCGAAGGGCTTCGAGAAGGCGGCCATGGTCAGGGCGGCGCCGTCCTTCCCGCTCTCCCACACGCCGGTGAGCAGGATGACGAGCGCGGTGGCCGAGCACATGACGATGGTGTCGAAGAAGACCTCGAAGACGCCCCACAGCCCCTGGCGCGCCGGGTGGTCGGTCTGCGCCGTGGCGTGGGCCATGGGCGCGCTGCCCAGGCCCGCCTCGTTGCTGAACACCCCCCGCGCGATGCCGTAGCGGATCGCCTGCCGCACGGCCGCGCCCGCGAAGCCGCCCACCGCCGCCGTCGGCGTGAACGCGCTCCTCATGACCAGCGCCACCACGGCCGGCAGCTCGCCGATGTAGAGCACGATCGCCACCGCGGCTCCGAGTATGTACAGCGCACACATGAAGGGCACGCAGAACATCGCCACCTTCGCGATACGCCGGATACCCCCGAGCGTCACCAGCCCCACCGACGCGATGAGTAGCAGGCCCGACACCCACTTCGCCACCCCGAAGGACCCCTTCAGCCCCGTCGCCACCGCGTTCGCCTGCGTCATGTTCCCGATGCCAAACGCCGCGAGCGCGGCGAAGAGGCAGAAGACCATGGCCAGCGGCTTCCACCTGCGCCCGAGCCCGCGCGTGATGTACATCATCGGCCCGCCGATCATCGGGCCGTCGGCCTCGCGCGAGCGGTAGTGGACGCCGAGCACCACCTCGCCGAACTTCGTGGCCATGCCCACCACGCCCGAGGCCAGCATCCAGAAGATCGCGCCCGGGCCGCCCGCCGCGATCGCCGTCGCCACCCCAGCGATGTTCCCCACCCCCACCGTGCCGCCCATGGCCACCGTCACCGCCTGGAACGGCGTCACGTCGCCCTCCGCCGCCGGGCCGCGACGGAAGATCTTGCCCACCGTCTCGCGGCACATGAGCCCGAACTTCGCGAACTGGATGAACCGGGTGCGCAGCGTCAGGTAGACGCCGGCGCCGACCAGCAGCACCAGCATGGGCGGACCCCACACCAGGGCATTCACCTGCGAGTTCAGCGCCATCAGCCACTTGCCGAGGGCCTGGAGCGATTCGGGCACGGCTTCCTCCTCCCGCCTGGGGAACCAGGGGCCACGACCACGGGCGCAGGGAAGTGGGGGGTATCCTATCGGCCCCGCGAGGGCCGGTCAAGGCTCACCAGCCTTCGGCCACGATCTCGACGCCGCACAGCAGCGCGGGGCGCCGGCTCCCCGGCGCCGGGGTCAGGTCGATGCGCAGCGCGTCGCGAACGGCGATGCCGCGGCACTCGCGCACGACGCCCCGCCGCGCGCCGCCCGCAGCCTTCGCCACGTCAAGGCGCTCGACCACCGGCTTGCCCTGGAGGCCGACGCCGAAGACCCGCTCGCCGGGCCGCGCGGCGCCCATCTCGGCGAAGTGGAGCCGCACCGTGTAGAGCCGCGGCGGCGGCCCGGCCCCCGCCGCGTCGCGGACGAGGTAGGGGTCGAGGCTGAAGTCGCTGCTGGTCGCGCCGTCGTTGTGCCCCTCGATGGCCAGCACGTTGGTCCCGGCGCGCAGGAGCGCCGCGGCCTCGGCAAGCTCGAACCGCTCGTAGTCCTTCGCCTCGTGTCCCTTCACCTTCGCCGCCGTCGCGCCTCGGCCGCGCCCCACGCCGACCCGCAGCACCTCGCGCCCGTTGAGGTAGGCGATGAACGCGTCGTCGTAGCGGATCGCGAGCACGAGCTTGCGCGTGCGCCGCGGGTCGGCGACCTCGAAGGCCCTGCGGATGTAGACCGCCGTGTACTTGCCGCGCATGTCGCTCAGGACGGTGCGATCGTCGTCGTCGCCGTAGCCGAAGCCCGCGCGGCCCGTCTGCCAGCCCTTGGCCTCGAAGCCTGGCTGGGTCCACGCCTCCGCGGGGTGCGAGCCGCCCAGGTACTGCCACGCCGCGTGCCGCGCGACCAGCGGCTCCATCCCGTCGTACGGGTCGTGGCAGAGCGTGACCGAGAGGGTCTGGAGGCCCTCGATGCCGGAGGCGGCCACCCACGGGAGCGGCGCCTCGCGAGCCGCGGATGCGTGGCGTCGGAAGCCTGTGGCCGTCTCGCCCTTGATGGTGACCGGGATGTCGGGCGACGGGCCGCCGACGCTGGGCACGTCGAGCCACAGGGTGCCGTCGGGCGCGCGGCGGTCGCCGGGAGCGCCGAGGTTGAGGCCGACGCGGCGCACCCAGCCCTCGCCGCCGGCGTCGCGGCCCAGGTTGCAGGATGTCCAGACCTCGACGTCGGGCATGTGGACGAGTGCGAGCGAGGTCTGGTTCTGGTAGCTGCACGTGCAGGTGCGTGTGTAGTCGGGCGCGTTGAGGACGCCGTTGGCCGCGATGAGGTTGGAGGTGCAGCCGCTCTTGAAGCCGCCGAGGTTGGCCGTGCCGGCGTCGGCGTCGAGGTCGTAGTAGCCGGCGGCGCCGGAGCGGAAGGTCAGCAGGTGCTCGCTGGCGACGACGTAGTTGCACCCGTAGCGTCGGTGGTAGCGCCAGGGCAGGAGCTCGCCGGTGAGCGGGTGCTCGCGCATCCTCGCCTCGCCGGTGAGCAGCGCGAGCGCGTCGCCGGTCGACGCGGCGGCGTTGGTGTAGATCGTCTCGCCGTGCAGCATGAGCGGGCCGGCGTGGTCGATCTCCCTGTCCCACACCACCCGGCCGTCGCGGCCGCGGAAGGCCACGATCCGACGCCACGGCTCCCCGCCGATCATGTCCCGCGACCGCCGGCCGCTCTGCACCAGCACGTCGTGCGCCGACGAGTAGCCCAGCCAGGTGCCGAACACCTTCTCGGCCGTCTCCCAGGCCACCGCGCCGGTCCCCAGGTCGAGCGCCAGGAGCCTGGGCTCCGACGTCGGCGTCCGCCCACGGCGCGCGAACGCCTTGACGACCGACTCGGGCAGGCTGTCGATGCAGAAGAGCTTCCCGCCCCCGACGCACAGCGCGTTGTGGCGGAACCCGCTGGCCGCCGCACGGGTCCACAGCACGCGGCCCGTGTGGCGATCGAGCACCACGAGCTTGCGGCTCGACGTCAGATCGAAGTTCGATCCCGGCGTGGCCTTCAGCCCTGCGTCCTTCGAGAAGGTCGCGAAGCCGGCGCCGGCGATGAGCCTGTCGCCCGCGACGCCGAGGTAGGCCCACGCGGGCTTGCGGCCGCCCTCGGCCGGCAGCGAGAAGGTGGCCAGCGGCGTGCCCGACCCGGGGTCGAGCGCGAGGCAGTAGGCGCCCACGGCCAGGTAGACGCGGTCCGCCGCCGCGACGAAGTTGGTGCCGCGCGCGTTCGCGCCGGGGATGTGGCGCTGGTTGTAGCTCGTGTCGAGCGGGTCGGGCTTGTAGCTCTTGTCGTAGTAGACGCCGAAGGTCCCCAGGTCGGGCAGGGGCCGCTTCCAGAGCACCTGGCCGGTGTAGACGTCGCGCGCGCTCAGCAGGCTCATGCCCTGGATGAACAGGCGGCCGCCGACCACCTGCTCCGGCGGGCCGTGGGCGTGGCGCGGCAGCACGTCGTGGTGGCTGCTGCCACCGAACCACAGCAGCCCGAGCGGCGCACGCACCCGCCGGTCGTCCGACTTCGCAGTGTTCGCGATGTCCCCATACTGGTGCGTCCAGTCCGCCGAGCCGGCCAGCGCGCCCTCGCGCGTCACCGTGACGAACCGCCCGAACCTCGCCACCCGCGCCTGCACCAGACCCGCCTGCTCCGCCACCCGCGCGAGCCCGTCCCGCAGCGCCTGCTCCGCGACCGGGAAGCACGCCACGCCCCCGTAGGGTCGCACCGACCGGTAGAGCGCCGGCAGCCACGACGCCGCACGCTCGAGCCCGGCGCCGGCCACGTCGTCGAGCACGGTGAGCCGCGCGAGGTACGGCGGGGCACCGAAGCTCGCCGGCTCGCCGACGTGCACGCTCAGCCGCTCGCCGTAGAGGCCCTCGTCGTCCCAGCGGCGCCGCAGGCGCGCGACCTGCGCCGCGTCGCGGCCCACGGCGAGCACCCGCAGGTCGGAGTGCCGCACCAGCTCGCGCGCCAGGGTCGGGTTCCGCAGGCCGAACACCAGGGCGTAGCCGGTCCTGGCCTTCGTGGTCTGGAGCATGGCCCTGGCCAGGACCGATGCGCCGCGCGACGGGAGCCGCCGGGCCGCGGCGGCGCGATGCCGGGTCGGCTCCGCCTCGGCGGCTCCGAAGGCGCAGAGCCGGCCCTCGAGGGTCACGACGAACAGGCGGCCGTCCGCCGCGAGCAGGCGCGCGGCCGTGCCCGCGACGGCCTTCGTCCACGCCACCGTCGGCTCGCCGCCGTCGCGCGGCACGTCGATCGCCGCGACCGTGCCCCGCCCGCCGGCGTAGAGCCGGCCCCCCGCCCGGATCAGCGCCGCCGAGCCGTCCACCGCGCACTCCCAGAGCGTCGGGATCTCCCAGCGCGGCTTGCGCGTCGTCTCGACCTTGCCCGTCTTGGCGTCTTTCTTCTTCGCGATCGTGGCGGCCTCGCGCAGTGCGCGCAGGTCGAGGGCGACGACGGGCTCGCCTGCGAGGTAGAGCGCGCCGTCGGCGAGGACGGGGTAGGTGGTGCGCCTCCACATGAGGCGCATCTCGCCGGTGGCGAGGTCGTAGAGGCTGGTGTTGACGCCGCGGTGGTTGAGGAACACGGAGCCAGCGGCGGCGACGTGGGAGCCGCCCTCGCGCTTGCGGTCGGGCCGCCGATCGCCGTCGCGGCCCGGGCTGCCGCTGAGGTGGTAGTAGAGGAGCCGGCCCGTCGCGCGGTCGAGGCAGGCCGGCACCGAGCGGCCGCAGGGCACGAGCAGGCGGTCGCCGACGGCCGCCAGCGCGCCCTGGGGCGCCACCCCGCCGAACGACACGGAGCCGCCGTGGGGCGGGTTCATCCAGATCGAGCCGAGGCCGTCCTGGCTCCACACCGTCCCGCCCGTCGCGGCGTCCACCGCGTGGATGAAGGTGCCCATGAAGGGCCAGATGCTCGCCGCGAAGTAGACGGTGCCGTCGGCCAGCACCGGCCCGCCGCGGGCCGGCCACGCCGACACCAGCCGGCCGTTGCCCAGCACCTTGCGCCCGTCCGGCCCGCCGCGCACCTTCCACACGAGCACGCCCGTCGACGCGTCGAGGCACCGCAGCCAGCCGTCGTCGCTGACGAACGCCACCCGGCCCTCCCACGCCACGGGCGGCAGCCGCACCGGGCCGTCGGCATAGAAGCGCCACCGCTCGGCACCCGTCCGCGTGTCGAGCGCCGTCAGCGAGTCGGTCCGGCTCGAGCCGACGAACATCGTGGTGCCGACCACCACCGGCTCGCAGACGCGATCGAAGGGCATCCTGTCGCGGTTGACGGGGTCCTCCCAGGCCGGCTCGGGGCGCGGGAGCTCGCGGGTCCACTGGAGATGGAGCTCTGGGGCCAGTGCGTGCGGCGTGGCCGCGCTGCGCTTGGCATCGCCGCGCCACAGGGGCCAGTCGCCGGCGCGCGAGGCTGCGGCGAGGCCCAGG
>CBFDBL010000318.1:0-7210 GCA_965603035.1 uncultured bacterium | reverse complement strand
TGATGACCGTCGGCGCGGGCGCGGCGACCGCAATCCAGCAGACTGCCCACGCGAGGGAGCCCATGGACAAGCCCAACATCATCTTCATCCTGGCCGACGACATGGGCATCGGCGACGTCGGCTGCTACGGCCAGAAGAAGATCCAGACCCCCCACCTCGACCGCATGGCACGCGAGGGCACCCGCTTCACCCAGGCCTACGCCGGCAGCGCCGTGTGCGGCCCGACGCGCTGCGTCCTCATGACAGGCCTCCACACCGGCCACTGCACCCGCCGCGACAACCGCGCCAAGGCCAATCCCCCAGGACAGGGCAAGGACAAGGGGCTCGTCCCCCTCAAGCCCGACGACTACACCGTCGCCGCACACCTCAGGACGGCCGGCTACGCCACCGGCGGCATCGGCAAGTGGGGACTCGGCAACCCCGGCACCACCGGCTCGCCCGACAAGCACGGCTTCGACCACTTCTACGGATACCTCGACCAGGTCCACGCCCACAGCTACTTCCCCTCCTGGCTCTGGCGCGACGGCGAGCGCCAGGAGCTGCCCGGCAACCAGGGCGGCAAGCGGCAGCAGTACACACACGACCTGTTCGAGGCCGACACCCTCGCCTTCATCCGCAAGCACAAGGACAGGCCCTTCTTCCTCTACCTGCCCTACACCCTGCCGCACGGCAAGTACGAGATCCCCAGCGACCAGCCCTACAGCGACCAGCCCTGGACGCAGCAGCACAAGAACTACGCCGCCATGTGCACCCGCCTCGACACGAGCGTCGGCAAGATCCTCGCCCTCGTCAACGAGCTGGGCATCGACCGCAACACCCTCGTCATCTTCACGAGCGACAACGGCCCGAACCCGCCGTTCCTCAAGCCCTTCGGCAGCGACGGCGGCTTCCGAGGCATCAAGCGCGCGCTCTACGAGGGCGGCATCCGCATGCCCACCATCGCACGATGGCCGGGCAGGGTGCCGGCGGACAAGGTCAGCGACTTCGCCTGGTCGCAGGTGGACGTCTTCCCCACGGCCTGCGCCCTGGCCGGCATCGCGCCGCCGAAGGGCCTCGACGGCATCTCCATCCTCCCCACCCTGCTCGGCAAGGCCCAGAGGCCCCACGACTTCCTCTACTGGGAGATCCACAGCCCCTTCCACCAGGCCGTGCGCATGGGCCGCTGGAAGGGCGTCCGCTTCGGCACCGACGAGCCGCTCGAGCTCTACGACCTGAGCAGCGACCCCGGCGAGAAGAGCGACGTGGCGTCGAAGCACCCCGACGTCGTCAAGAAAGTCGAGGCCTGCCTCGCCCAGGCCCGCACGCCCACCCCCCCCTGGCCCGCGCGACACACCCGCACCCAGCGCAGACGGAAGGGCGGCAGGAAGCCGAAGCAGGGGGGGTGACGCCGCGATCCCCTCACGGCGTTTCTCCAGCTCCCGCAAGAACTTAGGGCGCGTGCCACCCGTGGCCAGAACCCCATGTTGCCGGATGTCAACATGCTAAACCTTTGCCCCGCAAGGGGATACGGGATCGGGGCGGTCCTCGCGTTGCAGACCGGCAACATGCCGCGGGGCATGCCTATGTCCAAGCACAGAAAGTAGTTGTGGCCGCACCAGCGAGGTCCTGGCCCAGAGCATGTTGCCGTTCATCAACATGGGGCACCGAATCCCGCCTCACGCGCGCCCAGGCAGCTCGTCACCGAAGTGCCAAAAGCGGCATCGCAAACCACGGCTCAGCAACGCGTTAGGGGGGTGCCATCGAGCGAAGCCTCTCGCGGGCGCCGATTTGGCACGGTATTTGCTTGTAAAACGGTGGGGAGTACATCCAGGGACCCTTTGGGCCGGAGGCTTGTCATGCGTGATCCGTGGGTTCTGAGGGTTGCACTCGCGCTTTGTGCGTGCGCAGTGCTGGGGGCCGGGCTGCCGGCGTTCGCGCTGGAGATGCCGTTCGTCGAGGTGCAGGCGTGCGGCGACGAGGACGAGGGCCCGTTCTACGCGGAGGCAGACAATAACTTCTTCCTGCTCCCGGACTCTGAAGGGCACGCTCTCGGCGACCTGACCAACCCGGCCGCGGGCCTGGCGAAGGCCGTCTGCTGGCTCACCGGGCACGACCCCTACATGGGGAACTGGCTGAGCGTCGGCGCGGACGTGACGACGGAGAAGCCGTTCAAGGTCGAGTCCGAGACCTTGGCGGACGGCACGCCGGTTTCGGTGGACCTCCAGGTCCGCTACGACGGGTCGCTGCAAGCCTACGAGAACAACATGATCGTGGGGCCTCTGGAGGAGTTCACCAGCGCCTATGCCTCCTGCCTGGTCGAGATCGAGGCCGCAGGGGGCGCCGTGCTGGCCTCGGCCGAGGGCGAGGCCGAGGTGCGATCCTACTACGTCGGCGAGAACGGGGGCGGGTACGAGTACTTCGCGACCGCGCTCAACGGGGACGGCGGGTTCGTGACCGAAGCCGAGGACTGGGGCGCCTGGGACGGCCTGCTGGTCGCGGACCCTGGCGCGGGGAGGGACGAGCTTCGCTACCTCCTCGACTACTCCAACACCCTGACCTTCGACGCGGTCGTCGGGGGGGAGTACGTGCTCTACTTCGACCTGGCCACGGGCGTCAAGACCTCGGACGGCTATGACAGCGGAGTCCACGGGGCGAGCGACGCCTTTGCGCAGGCGGATTTCTGGAACACGGGAAGCTATCAACTGACGGCGACCCAGGCGGGCACGGACATCTCGTTCAAGATGGCGCCCGAGCCGGCGACGATGGCCCTCCTGGGCCTCGGCGCCCTGGCGCGGGTGCGGCGGCGCCGGCGTTCGGCCTGAGCCGCGAAGGCTTACCCTGATCGGAAACCGGCCGCGCGCCGGCTCGTCCGTCGCGCGGCCGCGTCATGTCCCCTGCGGCTCGTCAGTAGCAGGTCCGGTCCTCCGAGCGCGGGTCGGCGACGGGGGTGCCGCTGTGGAGCTTGCCGGCGATGGCGTCGAGGCGGTAGCGGCGGCTGGCGTCGTAGTATTTCGCCGTGGTGTCGACGAGGTTGATCATGACGCCGGGGCGATTGAGGATGAGCTTGGCGGCGACCACGGCGGCGGGGAGCAGGAATGCCGCCGCCAGCGCGTAGCCGAGCGTCGTCATCGAGAGCATCATCCCTTCCTTGCTCGCCCCTGTGTCGCTGGGCGTTCAGTGGACCTCGATCTCGCGAAGGCGGACGATGGAGTCCGCGCGGCAGGCCTTGGTGATGTGGAGGCGCAGGCGCCGCGTGGTGACTGGGGCGAAGGTGTGGAGCGGGCGGGCCTTGGCGTTGGCCGCGACGGTCGCGACGGCGCGCCAGTTGCCCTGGCCGTCGTCCACCTGGAGCTGGTAGTCGCAGAGGAAGTAGCGGTCGCCGGCGTTCTCGGGGTCGAAGCAGTAGAGGCGGACGCGGGAGATGCGCCGCGGCTGGCCGAAGTCGATGACGAGCCAGTGGGGCTCCTTGGTGTCGGCGGAGAGCCAGCGGCTGGCCTGGGACTTGGTGACGATGCCGTCGATGGCGCCGACCGCTGTCTTGGGGCGGCCCGGGAAGAAGCTGTCGGCGGTGGCCTTTGCGCCCTGTGCGAGCAAGGCGTAGTTGTCGGCGACCTTCTCCTCGGGCTCGGGCCGGGCGTCGCGGCGCTTGAGGGCGGCGGCGAGGAGGCCGAAGTCGAGCTTGCGGGGGGGCACGCGCTCGCGAATGCAGAGGGCTGCGGCGGCGCCGGCGGCCTCGCCGAGGGCCGTGGTCGTGCCCATGACGCGGAGGGAGCCGTGGGCGATGTGATCCGATGAGATGCAGCGGCCGGCGACCAGCAGGTTGTCGATCTTGCGCGGCACCAGGCAGCGATAGGGGATGCCGTAGCTGCGGCGCAGGCGCGCGCCCGCGCCGTCGCCGGTGCCGTCGGCGCCGTGGATGTCGAGCGGGTAGAAGCCGCGGGTCACGTCGTCGGGGAAGCGGCGGGCCGTGAGCACGTCGGCGCCAGTGAGCACGTACTCGCCGAGCACCCGGCGGCTCTCGCGCACGCCGATGGACGCGCCGGTGGCGAGCACGTAGGCGTCCTGGCAGCCGGGCACGTACTTCCTGAAGAAGTCGACGAAGGCCATGATCTCGCGGTGGCACTCGACGTGTGCATAGGTGAGGTCGTCGGGCCGCAGGCCGCTGAGCATGGGGATGTTGATCGAGTTGACGTTGACCACCCCGTGGGGGCCGCGGACGACGGGCGCGATGGCCGCGCCGCCGCCGTAGGGCACATGCTCGAGGTCGCCGGCCGCCCGGGCCTGGTAGACCAGCTTGCGGAAGGCATCGCCGCGGGCGATCTTCGAGGTGTCGACGTTGCCGAGCAGGAAGACCAGGGTCATGGCCTGCGTCTCGGCGTCGCGGCCGCGGCCCAGCTCGAAGGGCGCGCCGGCCCGCGCCGCGATGTCGCCGTCGCCCGTGCAGTCGATGACGATCCTGCCGAGGAAGGCCTGGGGGCCGGCCTTCGTCTCGGCGATGACGCCCTGGATGACGCCGTCCGCGACGATCGCGTCGGTGGCGAGGGTGTAGAAGAGCAGCTTCGCCCCCGCCTCCTGGAGCATCTCGAGGAAGACCTGCTTCATGAGCTCGGGGTTGCGTCTCTCGGCCGCGCCGCCCTTCGCCTCCATGCGGCGATCGAACTCGGCGACGAGCCCGCGGGTGAGCGTCGGCCGCATCGCCGGCGGCACGTAGTTGAGCGTGGCCATGCCGCCGAGGGCGCCGAACCGCTCGATGAGCAGCACCTTCGCCCCCTCCCGTCCCGCCGCCACGGCGGCCGCGACGCCCGCCATCCCGCCGCCGACCACGATCACCTCGGTTTCGTGTGTGACGGGCACCTCGCGCACCTGGCGGATCGTGCCCTTCGCCTCGAGCCTGGGCACGATGCCGCGGGTCGGCATGACGCGGGGGTAGGGGCGGGTGCGCTGGTCGGCCGTCTTGTCCTCCTCGGCGCGGGCCGCGGCGATGGCCCCCGCGTTCGTGCCGACCAGGCGCAGGTGGTCGAGACAGACGCTGTTGGGCCGGGTCAGCTCGTTGGGCCGCTGCTCGAGCTCGACGCGCTCGATGTGATGGACGGCGAGCCCCGCGGCCTTGAGCTTCGCGACGGGCAGCTCGACGGCCTGCCACTGGCCGGGCGCCAGGGTCAGGGCGCGGTCGAGCGCCTTGTTCGCCCCGTCGCGGAGGACGAGGTGCACGGTGACGGGCGCGGCGCCGTCGTGGCGCAGGTCGCAGCGCAGGGCGAGATAGGGCGTCCAGTTGCCGTAGGGGAGGTCGCCGCGGGAGTAGTAGGCGCGGATGTAGGCTGGGCCGTCGCTGCCGTGGTGCATCAGGAAATCGATCTTGCAGGCTCCCGCGCCCTCGCGCCTCGGCTCGCGGACGGGCTGGACGTAGGCGTGGCGGACGTGTCCGCAGAAGCGGTCGATGGTCTCGGCGGAGTCGAAGGAGTTGAGGACCGTGACGACCTCGCCGGCCGCGGCGAGAGCCGGGGCAAGGGCGGCGAGCAGGATGAATGGTGAAGCACGCACTGCGGGATCTCCTGTCAGGGGGAGCAGCCGTCGGGTGGAGTGCATTCTAGGGGGGCGGGCCGCGCCGGTCAGTCGCGGGCGGCGGCCCCGGCCCTCGAGGCTTCGCAGGATCGCGGCGGCGGACGAACGAGAAGGGCACCCTGGCCTGTCAGCCGAATCGCAATTGCGCGCTCGATGATGCGTCTGGCGGCTACGCTATCGTGATGTCCTTGTAGGAGTAGCCGGCGCGCTTGAGGAGCGCGGCGCAGTTGACCTTGCGGCCCGTGCGGCCGGCGGCGAGCATGCCGTCCGTGAGCAGGGCGACCTGGGCGCCGAAGAGCGCCGGGACGTGGTTGTGCTTGCAGCGGCCGGTGATGAGCTTGACGAAGTTGTCGCTGGGGTTGGCGGGGTAGCCGCGCGGGAGCTTGCAGGGGATGGCCTTGGGGTCCTTGCCTGGCCTGTGCAGCACGAGGTCGGGTCTGCCCATGCCCATGGTGAGGATGCCCTTGGAGCCGAGGATGCGGACGTCGTCGCTGAAGCCTCGGATGTAGTCGCCGATGATGATGAGGCGGCCCGAGGCGCCGTTGGAGAGCTCGACGCAGTAGGAGCCGTTGATCTCGATGGGCCGCTTCTTGCCGTGGTAGATGAAGTCGTAGCTGCCGACGACGCTCTTGGGCAGCAGGCCGGTCATGTAGAGGAGGATGTCCTGGTAGTGGGAGCCGGAGTCGTTGAGCTGGCCGCCGCCGCTGAAGCGTGGGTCGCCGCGCCAGGAGCCGCCGCGCCAGTCCTGGGCCATGTAGACGTAGAAGCCCTCGACGTCGCCGATGTCGCCGCGCCCGATGACCTTGCGGGCGGTGACGTACTTGGGCTCGAAGTGGCGCTGGTAGTGGATCATGTAGACCAGCTTCTTGCGTGCCGCGAGCTTGGCCGAGCGGATGGCGTTGCCGATGCCGCAGACCATGGGCTTCTCGATGAGGACGTGGAGCTTGTGGCCGAAGGCGTACATGGCGTGGTCGTAGTGGAGGCTGTGCGGGGAGAAGACGCCGACGGCGTCGAGGTCGCAGGCGTCGATCATCTCCTTGTAGCCGTCGGGGCCGAGGAAGCGCTCGACGGGGTGGCCGAGGCCCTCCTCGAGGCGGTCGAAGCACGCGGGGTTGGTGTCGGCGGCAGCCACGACGTCCACGGCCTTGTCGCGGTTGGCGACCAGCGTGCGGTTGCGGCCGGCTCCGCCCGGGCCGATGACGCCGAACCGGATCTTCCTCTTCCTGCCTTTCGCCACGACTGGCTCCTCTCCGCTCTGGGGCGGGTGCTCGCGTGGCCGCCGCACGCCGCGCCGGCCCGTCGTCGCGACAGCATAGCCGATCCTGCCGCGAGGTCAAGGCGATTTGGCGTCGCCTGCGAGCAAGACGCAGCAGAATCAGCGGCGGACCGATGAGAATGCGTGGGCGGCGCACGATCCGGGGAGTTTCAGGAACTCAGTGGGGCTGTCGCGCGTCTAAACCAACACGGTGGGGTGTGGCCTGCGTTCGGCACCAGCCCGGGTGACCGAAGACAGCTCGGCCCAGAGGGCCATCGCGGAGAGAGGAAGGGAACTGCCATGGGCAAGGTGACGGGTGTGTTGGTGTGGGCGGGCGTGGTGATGCTGGCCAGCGTGGCGGTGGCCGGCGAGGTTGACAAGGCCGCGGTGGCGCCGGTCGTCGAGGCGAACAGC
>CBFDBL010000317.1:0-7275 GCA_965603035.1 uncultured bacterium | reverse complement strand
AGGCCTCGGCCACCGGGGTGATCTTATCGATCACCAGGGGCAGCGGCCGGTCGGCGCCCTCTCCCGAGGGGAGAGGGCGAAGGAGAACAGAAAGGTCGGCTTCGCGATGGACTCGCGGCTACAGGTAGGGATGCGGGAACGGAAGTTCGCCCGTGGCGACGTGTTCCGCCACGGCCACGGCCCGACGGCGAAGAACGAGGGCGCGTGCTCGGCGTTCCTGACCGACGGGCGCTGGCTGATGACGTGGAGCCAGGGCACGGGCGAGGGCTACCCCGACGAGCGCATCGTCGGCTCGATCAGCGACGACCTGGGCCGCACCTGGTCCCAGCCGTTCACCATCGTCGCCTCCCGGCCCGAGCAGGAGCTCCACGTCCAGTGCGGCGCGCCCTTCGTCGTGCCCGACACGGGACGGGTCTACCTCTTCTTCTTCTGGGCCCTCAACACCGACGCGCACGGCTGGCTGAGGAACCCGGGCTTCCCCATCGACGGCGCCAGCCGACGCTTCCCCGAGCACGGCTCCGGCCATCTCAGCTTCGTCTACAGCGACGACAACTGCCTCACGTGGTCCGACCGACAGCTCGTGCTCCTGCCCTACCGCGAGATGCAGACCCTCAAAGACCGCGTGCACGCCTGGCTCAACACCCCGCCGCAGCTCATGCCCACCGGCGAAGTCGTCGTCCCCTTCACCGGCTACCAGGTCGACCTCGGCCGCGACTACGACCCCACCACCGACTGGCCCCTCTTCCCCTCCGAGGCCAACCTCGTCCGCTGCGACAACCTCCTGACCGAGACCGACCCCGAGGAGCTCGGGTTCACCCTCCTGCCCGCGGGCACGCGCGGGATTCGGCTCGACGTGAAGCCGTACCGGGGCTTCGGGCCCCTCCAGCGCTTCCACACGGTCTTCTACGGCGACCCGCTGGTGCACGGCTCGAGCTTCGAGGAGCTGACCCTCGTGCCGCTGAGCGACGGGCGCTGGATCGGCGTGGGCCGCACGAAGCTCGGCTGCGCCTGCTTCACCGAGAGCCGCGACCAGGGCGAGACCTGGACCCCGCCGCAGCCGCTGCGCTACAGCCCCGCAGGCCCCTACATCCCGAACCCCATGACGCTGTGCCCGATGGCGAAGACCAGCGACGGCCGCTACGTGCTCCTGTTCTCGAACAACAACGGGATGCAGCGAGGCGCGAGCCACATCTGGGACACGGGGAAGGCGCGAAACCCGCAGTGGCTGGTCGTGGCCTGCGAGATGGACGCGCAGGCGAACGCGGGCCTGTGGTTCGGCCAGCCCATCATCGTGGCGGAGGCGGCCGAGGGCCGCTCGCGGCAGGACACGGCGCCAGGCGAGATCTCGACCCCCCAGTTCATCGAGCGCCAGGGCCGCTACTTCGTGTCCTACAGCGTCAAGAAGCGCGACATCCTGCTCGACGAGATCCCGCCGGCGGTCCTCGAATCGGCCACCCCCAGGTGGTGAGGCGCCGCTTCCCATCCCGCGTCCTGCCGGACGCACTCAGCAGGAGACGCCACGATGCCCGACCAGACCGTGCTGCCGCGCTGGCGCGGCTTCAACCTCCTGGGCCTGTTCAGCAGCCACTGGCCCGGCGACTGGGAGGAGGAAGACTTCCGCTGGATCGCGGAGCTGGGCTTCGACTTCGTGCGGCTTCCCATGAGCTACAGGTTCTGGGTCGAGGACGACGACCCGTTCCGCATCGCCGAGTCGGGCCTCGGGAAGATCGACCGCGGCGTCGAGCTGGCGCGCAGCCACGGCCTCCACGTCTGCCTCAACCTCCACCGCGCACCCGGCTACTGCGTCAACCGCGGCCAGCGCGAGCCCTTCAACCTCTGGCAGGACCCGCGCGGGCTCGAGGCCTTCTGCCTGCACTGGGCCACCCTCGCCGCACGCTACCGCCACCTGCCTGGCGCCGAGCTGAGCTTCAACCTCGTCAACGAGCCCCGCGCCCCCTCCGACGACATGAGCCGCGACGACCACGAGCGCGTCGTCCGAGCCGCCTGCAAGGCCATCCGCGACGTGGACCCCGACCGCCCGATCCTCGCCGACGGCCTCCGCTGGGGCAACGACCCCTGCCCCGAGCTCGCCGGCCTCGGCATCGCCCAGAGCTGCCGCGCCTACGTCCCGGGCGCCATCAGCCACTACAAGGCCGACTGGACGCCCCGCCCCGCGTGGGAGCAGCCCGTCTGGCCCGGCATGGACGACGGCGGGCAGACGTGGGACCGCCCGGCGCTCGAGGCGCACTACGAGCGGTGGGCCGCGCTGGCCCGCGGCGGCGTCGGCGTGCACTGCGGCGAGGGCGGCGCCTACAAGTTCACGCCCCACGCCGTCGTGCTCGCCTGGCTGCGCGACGTGCTCGACATCCTCACCGGTCACGGCATCGGCTACGCACTGTGGAACTTCCGCGGCCCCTTCGGCATCCTCGACTCCGGCCGCGACGACGTCGCCTACGAGGACTTCCACGGCCATCAGCTCGACCGCGCGCTGCTCGAGTTGCTGCGTGAGTTCTGACCGCAGGCCGGCGCAGGCAGCCTAGCGTTCGTAGGTGCCGACCAGCTCGCCCTGTGCGAGGATGTGCCCGTCGATGGCGGCGAGGATGTCGCTCTTGGTGGCTCGGGGCTCCAGGCCCGTCGGGGCGTCGAGGGCGTAGACCTTGAAGAAGTAGCGGTGGGGGCCGTGGCCGGGCGGCGGCATGGGGCCGTTGTAGCCGAGTCGTGGCCAGGTGTTGAGGCCCTGCTTCGTGCCGTCGGCGAGGGTCTCCTGGCTCGGCACGCCCTCGGGCAGGCCGGCGGCCGCGGGCGGGAGGTCGTAGATCACCCAGTGGACCCAGGGCTCTGCGGTCGGGGCATCGGGGTCGTCGCAGATGACGGCGACGGCCTGGGTGCCCTCGGGCAGGCCGCTCCAGGCCAGGGGCGGCGACAGGTCATCGCCCTCGCCGGAGTGCTTGCGCGGGATGCTGGCTCCCGCGGTGAACGCCGGGCTCGTCACCTGGATCGCCATCGTCGTCCCTCCTTCCCTGGCCGCTGGCGGACCCGGCTGACGCTCGCAGCCGCCGACGAGCGCCAGGCCAGCCAGCAGCAACGCGCTCCAGTGGGCTCGCATGGCTTCCCTCCTGCCACAACGCCGCTCGCCACGGAGTCTACCGCGCCGTGCCGCCGGGCGCAACCGCGCGCCGCTCAGAGCTGGCCGAGCAGGCCCAGCGCGTGGTCGCGATAGCGCGCGGCCTCGCGCGGACGGCGGCTGCGGACGGTGCGGATGACGATGTACTTCTGAAGCTCGTAGAGGTAGTAGAAGGCGTGGCGGACCCGCGCCTCGCGCGAGCTGTCGCGGCGGCGGCCGAAGCCGCGCCAGAAGGCCTCGGTCGAGATGCCGCAGTAGTCGAGGACGGCGAACTCGATCTCCGCGTCGCCCCACAGCGCGCGGTCCCAGTCCACGAGCCCGGTCACGGTCCCGTCGCGGTCCACCAGGATGTTCTGCGCCCAGACGTCCATGTGCAGGAGGCAGCTCGGCACGTCGCGCTCGAACAGGGGCAGGTGGGCGTCGATGGCCTCGGCGGCCCGCGCCGCCTGCTCGGCGCTGTAGCCGCCGCAGGCGCGGACGTCGTCGATGAGCTTCGACCACATGACGCGGAAGGCCTCCGCCCACGTATCCGCCGGCTTCATGCAATGGTGCTCGCCGAGATAGCCGTACCGCTCCGCCTGGCAGGTGTCGTAGAGCTCGCGGAGGCAGCGGCCCGTCTGCTCCATCGCGCGGTCCACCGCCCCGTGCGGCAGCGCGAGGTCGGAGAGCGCGCGGCCGGGGAGCCGCTCCATGAGCAGGAAGTCGCGGTCGACGATCGCGCGCGAGGTGTCGTAGGCGAGGATCTCGGCGACGGGCAGCGCCGTGCGCTCGCGGATGAGCCGGTGGAGGCCCGGCTCCTGCGCCATCATCCCCCGCTCGTAGAACAGGAAGCCCGCGTCGTCGGGCGGCGCGATGCGCAGCACGACCTCACGGCCCCCGCGGCACGTCGCGAAGTAGCTCTCGTTGAACTTGCCCGTCGCGATCCGCTCGAGCCGCACGGCCGCCAGCCCGTGCGCCGCGACGAGCGCCCGCAGCGTGTCCCGCGCGAAGCTCACTCGTGCTCCCTCGCCACGCGCTCGAGGAGCTGGATGCCGAAGCTGCCGTCGTGCAGCGGCGGCTGCCCGGCGAGGAACACGGGCTTGTAGTTCGCACGCACCCAGGCGAACAGCCCCCGCGCGTAGCCCTGGCCGAAGTACCCGACGCCGTACTCGAGGGTGTTCTTCTCCACGATCGCTATCCAGTCGGGCGGGTCGGCGCGGAAGGCGTCGAGCATGCTGTCCTCGCCGAACATGATCACCTCGGGCGGCATGAAGTTGACGAAGGGCGTGGGGTTGGTGCGCCGCGCGAGGTAGTTGAGCATGGCGCCCTCGGGCAGGACGGCGAGGGTCTGCCCCGGCCCCATGCGGCGCTCGATCTCGGCGAGCGCGTCGTTCGCGTCGTCGCCGCGCGAGCCCGAGCGGAACGCGTCGGCGCCGCGGCCGACCGTCGCCGTCTTCGTGGCGAACCGGCCTCGCGAGGCGCGCACGTGGCCCGCCGCGACGGCCGCCAGCGCGATGACCACCACCACCCGCACGACGACGCCGCGCGCACCCCGCGCCGCGAGCCACGACGGGACCCACGAGAGCCCGGCCGCCGCCACCACCAGCGCCCCGGGCATGGCCAGCGCGAAGCCGTAGTGGTAGGTCCGCACGTTCAGGACGATCTTCGCCAGCAGCGCCAGCGCGAAGACGATCAGCCCCAGGCGCAACGCGCGCCCACGCCTGCCCGCCCTGTCCCGCCGCAGCGCCCCCACTTGCCAGACCCCCGCGGCCACCAGCAGCACCGGCAGCGGCCGCCCCGCGTCCGGCCACTGCCACGACCAGCCCGTCGCCCACGCCGTCGCCACCGCCGCCACGCCCAGCACCGCCCACGGCGCCGACAGCTTCCGCCGGCCCAGCGCCACAGCCAGCACGCTCCCGCCGCCCACGAGCACCGCGTACGACCCCGCACCCGTCAGCATCAGCCGCGCGTTGCGCCACGGGGCCAGCGCGCCCATGTGCCCCTTGTAGAAGGGCTGGCTCCCGATCGAGCTGCCGAGTACGTAGGGCCAGGTGCCGGCGGTCCCGCGCAGCGCCTGCCCCGCCGGCATGGCGGTGGCGAGCATGGCGAAGACGAGCAGCGGCGGCAGCAGCGCGCCGCCGGCGAAGAGCGCCGCGAGCCGCACCAGCCGCCGCCAGCCGGGCCGCTCGGCCCAGAGCATCACGCCGAGGCCCACGCCCATGCCCAGCGCGGCGGCCAGGAACACCTCGGCCTTCGTCAGGAACGTCAGGCCCAGCGCCAGGCCCGATGCCGCCACGGCCCACCAGGCCCGCCGCTCACCGTAGACCGACAGGAAGAAGAGCCCGAGCAGCGCCAGCGCCACACCGTGGGTGATCTCGTGCGAGTACGGACAGACCCAGTTGTAGTTGGCCAGCAGCGTGATCTGGCTGAAGGCGAACACCGCGAGCAGCACCAGGCAGCCGACCGTCGCGGCGAAGCGATCGCCGATGCTCGCGAGCAGCCGGTAGGCCAGCGCGACGACGCCGGCGAGCAGGGCCACGTTGCAGAGCGCCAGCGTGCGGAGACCGACCCCGAAGAGGCGGAACCACAGCGCGTTGAGGTAGGGCGAGAGCGGGCCGTTGAACCAGGCGACGTCGCGGTAGAGCACCTTCCCCTCCGAGAGCTGCCAGGGCACGTAGAGCTCGCGGCCGAAGTCCACCAGCACGTCGGGCCATTGCCCCCAGCTCTGCCACACCATCGCCGCGCCGACCCCGGCCAGCACGGCCGGGCACGCCCAGGCAGCCACCCTGTCGCTCGCCTTCCCCAGACCACCCTCGCGCTCGTGCTTCCGCTCGCCCTAGCGCCTGTGCCGGACCTCGCTCTCCCACGCGGCCACCAGGCCCTTCAGGCGCGTCGCCTCGGCGGGCTTCGCGGCGAGGAGATCCGTCTTCTCGCCGGGGTCGGTGGCGAGGTCGAAGAGCCATTCCTGGAGGGCGTCGCCGTCCCGCTTCGAGAGATACTTCAGGTCGCCGTCGCGGACGGCTCGCCAGGTGCGCTCGCCGCGCCGCGCGCGCCAGAAGAGCGTGCGCTCGAGGGCCGGCCGCTTCTCGACGACGTGCCGAACGATGTCGATGCCGTCGAAGGGCTTCGCCGGCTCCTGGCCGCCTGCGATGCGGACGATGGACCGCGTGAGGTCGAAGGTGATGCACGGCTGGTCGCACACGGTCGCCGGCGGGATGACGCCGGGCCAGCGGACCATGCACGGCACGCGGATGCCGCCCTCGAACAGCCCGCCCTTGGTGCCCGAGAAGGGGGCGTTGCGGGCCTGCTTCGCACCGCCGTTGTCGCTGACGAAGAAGACGACGGTGTCGTCGGCGAGGCCCCGCTCATCGAGGGTCGCCAGGATCTGGCCGACGCCCTTGTCCATGTGCTCGACCAGCGTGCAGTATTGCCCGCGGGTGCCCTGGTTCCACGCCTCCTTGGGCACGCGCTCGGGCTTGCGGTCCGTCGGGCCCTGGTAGGGGCTGTGGGGCGCGGTGTAGGCGACGTAGAGGAAGAAGGGACGGTCGCCCCGCTGGCGGCGGATGAACTCGACGGACTCCTCGGTGATGAGGTCGGTCATGTAGCGGTCGTCGGTGACGGGCTTGTCGTTCTCGTAGAGGGTCTTGGCGCCGGTGATCTCGCAGTAGTGGAAGTAGTCGCAGTGGCCGCCGAGAATGCCGACGAAGTGCTCGAAGCCGTGGCGGAGCGGGAGGAACTTGCGCTCGTAGCCGAGGTGCCACTTGCCGTAGACGGCCATGCGATAGCCCGCGTCCTTCAGCGCGCCGGGCAGGACCGATTCGCTGACGGGCAGGCCGAGGTCGTGGGCCTCGGCGAGGCGGATGGCGTCGTCGTAGCGGCCGACGTTGGTGGTGCCGATGGCGCACTCGAGGCCGCCGACGCGCTGCTGGTAGCGGCCGGTCATCAGCGCCGTGCGCGTCGGGGTGCACTCCGGCCCGTTGGCGTAGTACTGGGTGAAGCGGACGCCCTTGGCGGCCAGGCCGTCGATGTGTGGCGTCTTCAGGTCGGGCGCGCCGTAGCAGCCGAGGTCGCCGTAGCCCTGGTCGTCGGAGAGGATGAACACGATGTTGGGCGGCCGTTTCGCCATTCGCTTCTCGCCGGGTCGTCCACATCCTGCGGCCCAGGCCGCGCCG
>CBFDBL010000316.1:0-7279 GCA_965603035.1 uncultured bacterium | reverse complement strand
GCCGGCGCCTGGGCCAGCACAACAGGCCCAAGATCGGTCGATTGGACGAAGAGATTCGCGGCAAGGGCGACCCCGGGGTGGCGGTGAACACGGTCGAGGCGGCCATGGACCGCATGACCAAGGAGCTCGCGCTGCTGCTCTCGAAGCACCGGCTGGTGGTGATCTGGCTGTTCGACGAGTCGATGAGCATGCGGGGCAGCAAGGCCAGCTACACGACGGCCGCGGTGCAGACCGTCGTCGCGCTCGTGCCCGAGGCGACGCGGGTCGCCATCGTCGGCTTCGGCCAGGGCGCGAAGGACGAGACGCGAGGCTACGTGACCGTCGCCGGCAACGCCGACAGGGTGCGCCTGCGCAGCCTCGTCGCGAAGATCACCTTCAACGGCGAACGCACGAACTACCTGGCTCCCCTCGAGCTGGTGGGCCGCCAGGCGCGCGCCGGCGAGGGGACGACCCTCGTCATCTTCCTCAGCGACGGCGAGGACAACTGCAACCGCGGCAGCCGCGGCTGGGGGCGCGTGCTCGGCGCCGCCAAGGCGATCCACGCCAGCGGCGCGCGGCTCGAGACCGTCTTCCTGGAGTCCAAGGGCGGCCTCGCCGGCCTCTTCACCTCGCCCAAGCGCAACCGCCAGCGGATGGTCGAGCTGGCCGGCGGCGGCGGCAGGTTCCATCCCATCGTCGGGAAGCCGCCCCAGATCGTGGACGTGCTGGTCGAGATCCTCGGCGACTTGGCCAACTACGCGGAGGTGGACCTCGACGCGCGGCTGGGCCGCAGGCCCGACGCGACGGTCTCGCAGCTCGTCCTGCTCGGCTTCCCGCCGCGGCGGGCGCGCGCCCTCCAGCTCGCGCGCGACGACGCGCCCGCCGACCTCGATGCCTGCGGCGTCTATCCCTACCCTGCACCCCGCGACCCCGCGCAAGGCACGACCGACACGTCGAGCCTGATCAAGGTCTTCAGCATCCCGCGGCCTGGCGGGCGGCGCTGGTCGCTGCGGCCCGCCGAGCGCCCGGCGGAGTGGCAGGCGCGCGCCCTCGAGCGCACCGCCGTCCTCTTCGAGTTCGCCGCGAACGCGCCCAAGCCTACCTACGACCTGCCCCGCGAGGCGGTCCGCGCCGTCATCGAGGTCACCGGCCCCAGTGCCGCGAGCCCGCAGGCGCTCCTCAAGGCCCTCCCAGGCCTCGAAGGCCACCTCGCCCTCACCTCGCAGACGGGCGACCGCCAGGAGGACTGGAAGGCGCTGCCCGCCAGCCGATGGCTCTCCCTCGTGCCCACGGTCCGCGGCGACAGGCTCCTGCTCGTGCCCGCCACCCCTGCCAGGGACGGCCGCCTGCCCGACCCAGAGACCCGCCGCCTCATCGACCTCACCCGACAGGCCAAGGGCGCGAACTACACCTGCGTGGCCAGGATACGCTTCGGCCCCCAGGGACAGCGCGGCGAGGTCGTCAAGCAGAAGAGCTTCAAGGTCCAGGTCACCATCGCCGTCACCGCCAGCCCCGACCCGCTCGACCTCGGCCAGGTGGTGCCCGGCGCCGCGGCGCAGGCGAAGGCCCTCAACGTCTCGTGCAACTGGACGAAGCCGGCGCAGGTGGAGGCGCGGCTCGACGGCCTCGTCTGTCGCGACGGCGGCGAGCCCGCGGCCATCCCCAGCGCTCGCGTGGCGCTCGAGCCCGCGGCCTTCCGCCTGCCGGGCACCCAGCGGCTCCAGGTCCGCCTCGCCTGCCCCGCCGACGCGCGGGCGGGCGCCTACCAGGGCAGGGTGCACTTCCGCGAGGCGGGGACCGGCCACGGCCTCGGCTCCTGCGGGATCCGCGCCGCCGTCTCCGCCGTGCTGAAGGCCCCGAGGCGGCTCGTGCTCACGGGCAGCGCAGGTGGCGATGCCACCCTCGACCCCAAGGCACGCCCGCTGGTCACCACGAACGCCGCCGCCCCCATGGCGCTGACGCTCGCGGTCGATGGCAAGCTGCCCGGCAAGCTCGAGGCGCGGCTCCTGCCCGCCAGCGCGTCGAGTGGCAAGCCCTCGCAGATCGCGCTCGCGCTCCGCGCGGTGCCGCCGGCCACGAAGCCAGGCGTCTACGAGGCCGCGGCGACTGTGACGGCGACGGCGCGGCGCCCCGGCGGCGGGACCTATGCCGTGCGGAGCGCGCCCATCGCCCTCCGCGCCGAGCTTGCCGCGTGCGACCTCGCCGCGAGCCCCGCACAGCTCCGCCTGGAGCCCGCCGTGGCCGGCGACAGGACGCAGCCTGCCTCCCTCGCGCTCACCACCCGCGCGACGGCAGCCCTGAAGCTCCGGTGGAAGGCGAGCGACCTCGCGGGGCCTGGGGGAGCGAAGATCCCCGCCTCGCGGCTCGCGCTCGCCTGGGCTGCGCAGCCCGTTGCGAGGCGGGGCGCGCCCGCCAAGGCATCGGTGTCGCTCGACCTCCGCCATCCGCGCCAGGGCGCGGCCGTCGCACCGTTCCCACCGGGGAACTACGCCGGCACCCTCTCGCTGGCGACGGAGGGCGCCGAGGCCGAGGTGCGGGTCGCGGCGACCGTCCTGCCCATCGCGCTCGACCCACAGCCGCCGGCGCTCGCCTTCCCGCCCGCGCTGGCCGGCGGCACGACCCAGGCGGCGAAGCTCACGGTCCGCACGAACACGCCGGACCCGCTGCCGCTGGGCCTGGCCGCGTCCGACCTCGCCGCCAAGGGCGGCGCCACCCTGGCCGCGAAGCGCCTGCGCCTCGCGCCCGCGGCGCCCCGCCAGGTGAGCCGAGGCAAGCCGGCTGAGATCGAGGTCGCCGTGGACCTCGCGCCCAGCGTCACGCGCGTGCCCGACAAGGAGCCCGTCGTCCGCCCCGTGGCCGAGGGCACCTACAGGGGCACCCTGTCGCTGTCGGCGCCAGGGTGCGCGAGCCGCGGCGTCGCCGTCTCCGTCCCCGTCCAGCCGATCTCGATCCGCGCTGAGCCCGAGGCGCTCGCCTTCGAGCCCGCCCTCGCCGGCGGCGAGACCAACGCCGCGCGGCTCACGGTCCACACCAACTCGCCGGCCGACCTGCCCATCGCGCACGCGGCGACCGCTCTCGCGGCGCCCGGCGGCGCGCGCATCCCCGCCGACAGGATCCAGGTCGAATGGGACGGGAAGCCCTCGGTCAGGGACGGGGCGCCGGCCGCCGCCAGGGTGTTCGTCGATCTGCGCGACGCCACGGTCCGACGCCAGGAGCGCGCGCCCGCGGTCCGACGCTTCCCGCCGGGCGACTACGCGGGCAAGCTGACCCTCTCGGCCCCAGGCTGCGCCGACGCCGCCGTCGCGCTCCGGCTCACCATCGAGACCACCTGGCTGCGGGCCGACCCGCCGCGACTCGCCTTCGAGCCCACCTCCGCCGGCAAGACGACGCCCCCGCTCCGCCTCTCCGTCCGCACCAACTCGCCGGCCGCCATCGCCCTCAAGCTCACGCCCACCGACCTCGCGGCCGGCGGCCACGTCATCCCGGCCAACAGGGTGCGCGTGACGTGGGACGGCGAGCCGTTGACCCGCAAGGTCAAGCCGGCCGTCGCCACCCTCGCCGTCGATCTCGCCCACCAGAGCGTGACAACGCCGGAGCGCGGCCGCACCGTCCGCCAGTTCCCCGCCGGCGACTACAAAGGCCACGTGACCCTCGCCGCCGAGGGCTTCGAGCCGCAGACCCTGCCCGTCGTCGTGCGGGTCGTCTCGATCTCGCTCGCGGCGGAGCCTCGCGCGCTCGCCGTCCGCGCGAAGGCGGGCCGCGCAGCCGTCGAGTCCCCGCCCGTCGTCCTCGCCACGAACGCCCGCGACCCGCTCGAGGTCACCCTCGGGACGCCCCGCGAGCCGTGGCACGCCCCGGGCGGCGGCGCCCGCAAGCAGCCGCTCGAGCGCCTGCCCTTCGCACTCGCCATGGTGCCGAAGACCGTGGCCCTCTCGGCGAGCACGGCGAAGGCGCAGCGGACCGTGCGCCTCGTCGTCGCCGACCTGTCGCCCGGCGCGCGCGGCACCTACGGCTGCAAGGTGGACGTCGAGGCCCGCGGCGTCTCAGCCACCCTCGCGGTGACGGTGGCCGTCGAGCCGGTACGCCTGTGGCTGGACCCCGGGGAGCTGGACCTCGGGAAGCTCGTGGCCGGCGGCACGAGCGGCGTGGGCAAGCTGAGGCTGCTGACCGACTCCGAGCAGCCGGTGAGCGTGGCGATGGGGGTGGTGGGACTGGTGAAGGAGGGCGCGGGCCGCCCGACGCTGGCGGTGCTGGACAAGCCGCTGGCCGTGTCGGCCAAGGCGCCCGGGACGGTAAGCCTGCGTGCGAGCGCGCCCCGCGGGGCGACGCCGGGGCAACACCGCTTTGCCCTGACGTGCCGCGCGACGGAGTGGGAGGGGACGACGGCCTCGGCCGCGGTGGTTGCGCGGGTCGCCCTTCCCGCTTATCATATTGAGCCGCGCCTGGTGGACTTCGGCACGGGCCTGACGGGCTCGACGCTCGGGCCCCAGAGGGTGACCGTGTCGTCCGACGGCGCTGCGGCGGAGGGCGTCTCGGTCGCCTGCTCGCGCTTCACCCTGGAGCAGGGAGGCAAGCGGGTGACCCTCGCTGGGGCGCGGGTGACGGCGACGCCGCGCGCGGGCCAGGTGGCCGCGGGCAAGCCCGCCGTCGTCGCGCTGACGCTGGCGCTGCCGCGGAACTACCGCAGGCTGCCCGAGCGCGAGCCGGTCTACGACGTGGTGACCGAGGGCACCTACACGGCCGAGGCGGCGATCGCGGTCGGCGGCGAGGTGCGCATGCGCGTCCCCATGCGCGTGACGGTGAAGCGGAGGCCCAGGAAGTGAGGGAACGAGGCTGGAGCCAGGCCGTCGGCGCGGCGCTCGCGGCGCTCGTGGCCGCGGCCATCCTGGCGGGCTGCGCGCGCGACGAGGCGGCCCGCCCCTCCGAGCGCACCGGCGGCGGCGAGCTGCCCTTCCGCGACGCCGTGCCCGTCGCGCTCCTCATCCTCGACAAGTCGTCGAGCATGGAAAACACCCTCGACGAGAACGGCACCCTGCTCGCCGAGGGCAACGACCCCGAGAACTTCCAGGCCGACGCCGCCAAGGAGTTCATCCACCTCGCCTCCTTCCTCGCCAGCGACCCCGAGCGCGACGTCTACCCGCTGGTCGGGGTCGTCGCGTTCAGCTCGCGCGCGGAGTTGCTGTCGGCGCCGGGTGCCGACGGGGGCCTGGTGTCGCTGCGGGAGCCTGGGGCAACGGCGAAGCTGGCTGCGGCGATCGACCGTCTCGGGCGCGACGGCTGGCACACCGACATCAACGCGGCGCTGGGCCTCGCCCTCGAGCGGTTCGCGCAGCTCGACCGCGCGGGGGGCCGGGCCGTCCGGCCGCTGACGCTGCTGCTCACCGACGGCGGCCTGTGGCCCTTCCCCTGCGACGAGGCCAACTACCCGAACGCGCGCGAGGCGTCGCGAGGCATCGGCGCGTACAAGGCGGCATACCGCGACGCCTACGGCAAGGACCCGCTGCCCAGCCCGCCCGAGGCCGGCGTCCGCTACGAGGACGACAGCGACGCCATCGAGAAGCGGCACGTGCGCCCGCTGCGGGCTTACGCGCGCATGCGGCTCCTCGACCAGGTGGCACCCGAGTTCCGCAAGCGCGCCATCCCCTTGTGCTGCGTGCCCCTCGGCGAGACCGCACAGGAGCTGCTCACCAGCGTGTGCAAGGCGGGAAACCGCGAGAGCACCCAGAACCGCTACCTCGCCGTCGACGACCCGGCCGACCTGCCCGAGCGCTTCACCGACGTCATCACCTCCTGGCTCGGCATCGCGCGCTACGTCGGCACGGGCTCGTTCCACGTGGACGAGACGGTCGGCGCCGTGTCGTTCATCGTCCGCTTCCGCCCCAGGCTCAAGAGCGCCGACGCCGCAGACCGGCTCGTCACCCTCACGGCGCCGGGCGACGTCGCGGTGGGGCCGGACACGAAGGCGGGCGGCATGACGGTGTCGGTGCGCAGTAGCGCCAAGTCGAAGCTCTACTTCGTCAACGCCCCCACGCCGGGGCTGTGGACGGTCGCCGTGGCGAAGGACCCTGCGCTGGCGCCGCCCGACCTGCGGGTGCGCTACGAGTACCTCTTCAAGTCGAAGGTCCGGATGGTGGTGAGCGGCATCGCGCCGAGCTACTCGCTGAACACGCCGAAGCTGGAGATCGCCGTGTCGTTCGTGGACGTGGCGAAGGCGAAGGACCGGGGCTCGGCGGAGGGGGCGCGGCTCAGCCTGCCCGCGACGTTCGCCGCGCTGGCCCTCGAGGGCACGCTCGAGAATGCGGCCGGCGAGCGGGTGGCCGCGCTGGCGTTCGAGCCGCTGGACGGCCTGGCGGCCGCGACGGCGATGCGGGGCGCGGCGGCCATCGGGGCGCTGGAGCCGGGGCCTTACACGCTCACGGTGCGGGCGGCGGGCCGGTTCCGGCCCAGCGGCGCGTTCAAGGCGGGCGGGGAGTTGACAGTGCGGACCCGATCGTTCAGGCTCGTCATCGAAGAGGGCATCGTGGTGGACTACGTGACCGACGGCGAGTCGCGGTCGCGGGTGCCCTTCGGCAGTGCGAGAAGGCGGTCGCGCGCGGGTCGTTGAGCCCGCGTCGAGGAGCAGGCATGGCCCGAGGACAGGGCAGGAAGGGACGGCGGCAGGCGATCGGGCTGACGGCGTGCCTGCTCGCGGTGCTGGCGGTGGTCACCGTGGCCTTCGCGACCTGGATGGCGATCGACTGCCTGGTGTGGCGGCAGGGGCCGACGGTCGAGCTGCGTGTGCGCTCGAGCTTCGGGCGCGCGTGCCGCTACACCTACGTGGCCGAGTACGAGGCGGAGCAGGAGCGCGCGGGGCCGATGCCCGAGGTGCGCCTGCTCGACGGCTCGCCCGGGGACGTCGCCATCGGGCCGGGGACGTCGGCCCTGCGGGTCGGCGTGCACGTGCCGGCGGGGGCCGCCTCGGGCACGTACGCGGGCGACATCGTGCTCCGCCGCAAGGGCACGCTGGGGCCCGAGACGATCCGCCTGCCCTTCTCGTTCTACGTCCGCTCGTGGTTCGACGTGTGGGGGCTGGCCTTCTTCGTGCTGCTGGTGGTGGACGCGGCGGGGATCGGGCTGCCCTGGTTCTTCTGCTTCTCGCTCTACGCTCGGGCCCTGTGCTGGGTGCAGTATGTGAGCACGGTGCCGGGCCGTGTGAGGGCGGACGCGGAGGTGCGGCGGCGGCACGGCTGGCTGTGGTGGGTCTTGCAGTGCTCGAAGCACCACCTGCGCTTCTCGGACCACGACGGTGCGGTCGTGGACT
>CBFDBL010000315.1:0-7287 GCA_965603035.1 uncultured bacterium | reverse complement strand
ACACGATGGGAACCACTGGCACGGACATCCTGGTTGACGCCCTGATCCGCGAGGGGGTCGATACCCTCTTCGGCTACCCGGGGGCCGCGCTCCTGCCCGTCCTCGACCGCCTCTACGATGGCGCGGTGCGCTTCGTCCTCGCCCGCCACGAGCAGGGCGCGGCCCACATGGCCGACGGCTATGCCAGGGCGACGGGGCGCGTCGGCGTCTGCATGGCGACCTCGGGCCCCGGCGCGACGAACCTGACGACGGGCATCGCGACGGCCCACATGGACTCCGTGCCGCTGGTCGCGATCACCGGGCAGGTGAAGACGGACCTGATCGGCAACGACGCGTTCCAGGAGGCGGACGTGACGGGCATCATGCGGCCGATCACGAAGCACGCCTACCTGGTTCGCGAGGTGGGCGAGCTGGCGCGGGTGGTCCGCCAGGCCTTCCACGTGGCGCGCACGGGCCGCCCAGGCCCGGTGGTCATCGACTTGCCGGTGGACGTGACGACCGCTGAGCACACGGGCGAGCCCGACACGAGCCTGCGCCTGCCGGGCTACAAGCCGAGCACGCGCGGGCACGCGCGCCAGATCCGGCGCGCCGCGGAGGCGATCGACGGGGCCGCGCGTCCCGTCGTCTACGCTGGCGGCGGGGTGGTGGCCTCGGGCGCCGCGGCGGAGCTGCGCGCGCTCGCCGAGGCGGGGCGCCTGCCCGTCACGACCACCCTGATGGGGCTCGGAGCCTTCCCCGGCGACCATCCGCTCTGGCTCGGCATGCTCGGCATGCACGGCACGCCGACGGCGAACCACGCGGTCATGGGCTCGGACCTGATCGTCGCGGTGGGCGCGCGCTTCGACGATCGCGTCACCGGGCCGCTCGAGAGCTTCGCGCCCGAGGCCCGCATCGTGCACATCGACATCGACCCGTCGTCGATCAGCAAGAACATCCAGGTCCACATCCCCGTCGTCGGCGACGCGGCCGCCATCCTGCGCGAGCTCGTGCCCCTGGTGGGTCCTGCCCCGCGGGAGCCGTGGCACCGCCAGATCGCCGCGTGGCGCGACCACCACCCCGTCGGCTACGAGGCTGACGGCCCGGGCATCAAGCCCCAGGCCGTCATCGAGCAGCTCTGCCGCCTCACCCCCGACGACGCTATCATCGCGACCGACGTCGGCCAGCACCAGATGTGGACCGCGCTCTTCTACACCTTCCGCCAGCCCAGGACGCTGCTCACCTCCGGCGGCCTCGGGACCATGGGCTACGGCTTCCCCGCCGCGCTCGGCGCCCAGGTCGGATGCCCCGAGCGCCTCGTCGCGTGCGTCGCGGGCGACGGCTCGTTCCAGATGAACATGCAGGAGCTGACCACCGCCGCCGCCCACGGCCTCGCGGTCAAGGTCATCCTGCTGAACAACGGCTGCCTGGGCATGGTGCGCCAGTGGCAGGAGCTCTTCTACGACCGCCGCTACAGCCAGACGGTGCTCGAGCGCAACCCCGACTTCGTCCGCCTCGCCGAGGCCTGCGGCGCCACGGGCCTGCGCGTCGCCGACCGCGCCGACCTGGGCGACGCGCTCGCGCGCACCCTCGCCACCGACGGCCCCGTCGTGCTCGACGTCCACATCGAGCCCGAGGAGAACGTCTTCCCCATGGTGCCCGCCGGCCAGGCGATCGACCAGATGATCGGCGGCATGGCGTGAGCGGGAGGTACTTGCACGGTTTCGCCGCGCCGCTACAATCTGTGGAGTGGTAAGCGTCGTGCCCCTCGCCAGCCTCAGGAGGACGATCATGTCTCAGAGCCGCCGCGAGTTCCTCAAGTGCACGGGCGTCGGCCTGGCCGCCGCCGTGGCCCCCGCCGTGGCCCTCGGCGCGCCGAAGGGCCGCAAGCCGAATGTCGTCTACATCATGTCCGACGAGCTCGGCTACTACGAGCTGGGGTGCATGGGCAGCGGGAACCATAGGACGCCGAACGTCGACCGCATGGCGACCGAGGGTGTCCGGTTCACGCAGGCGCTGGCCGGGGCGCCCGTCTGCGCGCCGACCCGCTGCGTGCTGATGACCGGCAAGCACGCCGGGCACACGTCGGTGCGCAGCAACGGCGGCGGCACGCCCCTGCGCGCGGGCGAGGAGACGATCGCGTCCATGCTGAAGCGGGCCGGGTACGCGACCGGGGGGTTCGGCAAGTGGGGCTGCGGGGGCCGGGGCTCGACCGGCGTGCCCGAGAAGCACGGCTTCGACGTCTTCCTCGGCTACTACGACCAGGTCCACGCACACACCTACTACCCGCCCTACCTCGTCCGAAACAGCGAGGAGGTGCCCCTCGCCGACAACCACGGCGGCAGCAACGGCAAGACCTACTCCCAATACGTCATCTTCGACGCCGCCAAGAAGTTCATCCGCGACAACAAGGACAAGCCCTTCTTCTGCTACCTGCCCGTCACCCCGCCGCACGGCATCCACGACATCCCCGACACCGACCCCGCCTGGCAGCTCTACAAGGACAAGGAGTGGCCCCAGGCCGCCGCCCGCTACGCCGCCATGGTCACGATGATCGATCGCCAGGTCGGCGAGGTGCTCGCACTGCTCAAGGAGCTGGGCCTCGAGCGGGACACGATCGTCTTCTTCTGCGGCGACAACGGCGGCGCCAACTACTTCAGGACCAGGGACCTCCCCCGTGGCTTCTTCGGCGCCAACAAGCATCCCAAGACCGGCGTCGAGTTCCGCGGCAGCAAGGGCAACCTCTACCAGGGCGGGCTCCGCATCCCGATGGTTGCCCGCTGGCCAGGCCACATCAAGCCCGGCCGCGTGAGCGACCTGCTGTGGTACTTCCCCGACGTGCTGCCCACCGTCGCCGAGCTGACGGGCGCCAAGGCGCCCAAGGACATCGACGGCATGAGCATCGTGCCCGAGCTGCTCGGCGAGGAGGCCGCCGGCCGCAGGCAGGCCCAGCACGAGTTCCTCTACTGGGAGTACGGCGGCCAGGTCGCCGTGCGCGCGGGCAACTGGCGGGCCGTCAAGCCGCGCGGCAGGGGCAAGGTCGAGTGGGAGCTCTACGACCTCTCGAAGGACGTCTCTGAGGCCAACAACATCGCGGCCGAGCACCCCGAGGTCCTGGCCAAGATGAAGGCCATCGCCGAGCGGGAGCACGTCGCCGCCGTCGAGGGCACCTTCCACGACCGCGCGCTCCACGAGCGCGACCGCCGCGCCAAGTACGGCGGCAAGGCGCCCGCGGGGAAGAGGCGCGGCAAGGCCAGCGAGATGCCCCAGAAGGGCCTCATCCCGCCCAAGGGCTACAAGCTCGTCCGCGCCAGCAGCGAGAACAGGAGCAACGCCAAGCTCGCACGCAACGCCTTCGACGGCGACCCCCACTCCATCTGGCATAGCCAGTTCTCCCCCACGGTGGCGAAGCACCCCCACGAGCTGGTCATCGACCTCGGCGCACGCCGAACCATCCGAGGCCTCCGCTACCTCGCCCGCCAGGACGGCGGCTGGAACGGCGCGATCAAGGACTGCGAGTTCTGCGTCAGCGACGACCCCAAGGCATTTGGCGAGCCCGTTGCCAAGGCGACCTTCGGCAAGGTGAGCAAGGTCCAGGAGGCGGCCTGCAAGCCCGTCCAGGGGCGCTACGTGCTGCTGCGCGCCCTCTCCGAGGTCAACGACGGCCCCTGGGCCACCATCGCCGAGCTCGGCGTCGTCGGCGAGTGACCGACGGCATGGCTCCAACATGAAAGGACAGGACCTATGGCCGGGCCGATGGCACGGTATGTGCGCAGGCAGTGTGCTTCCTTCTCCCTTCGGCTCGCGGTGGCGCTGGCAGGGGTCGCGGCGACCGCGGCGGTTGCGGGCACGCCGGAGGCGGAGGCCAGGCGGATCCTCACAGCCACGGGCGTCCAGGGTGGGCTGGTGGTCCACGTCGGCTGCGGCGACGGGACGCTGACGGCGGCCCTGCGGGCGAGCGACCGCTACCTGGTGCAGGGCCTGGCCGGCGACGCGGCGACGGTCGCGAGGGCCCGCGAGCGGCTGCACAAGCTCGGCCTCGTCGGCGGCGTGTCGATCGGTCGGCTCGTCGGCCAGCGGCTGCCCTATATCGACAACACGGTCAACCTGGTGGTGGCCGAGGACCTCGGCGGCGTGCCGATGGCCGAGGCGGCCCGCGTGCTGGCGCCGGGCGGCGTGGCCTACGTGAAGCGGGGCGGGAGCTGGGCGAAGACGGTCAAGCCGCGGCCCGCGGCGCTCGACGACTGGACACACTACCTCCACGACGCGGGCGGGACGTGCACGTCGCGGGACCGGGTGGTGGCGCCGCCGCGGAGCCTCCAGTGGGACGGCTCGCCGCGCTGGAGCCGCAACCACGACCACACGGCGACCATCCAGGCGCTCGTGACCGCCGGCGGCCGACTCTTCTACGTCGCCGACGAGGGGCCGGTCGCGTCCATTCAGCTCCCGTCGGACTACACGCTCACGGCACGCGACGCCTTCAACGGCACCGTGCTGTGGCGGCGGCGCCTCGACGGCTGGTTCAACCACCTGTTCCCGCTCAAGTCGGGGCCTGCGGCCATCTCGCGGCGGCTCGTCGCCACCGCCGACACGGTCTACCTCGCCCCGGGCGTCGGCAAGCCGCTCGTTGCGCTCGACGCCGCGACCGGCGCCGTGCGGCGCACCTACGACGCGGAGTCGCTCACCGACGTCCTGGCCTACGACGGCGTGCTCTACGTCGTCGTCGATCCACACGCCAAGCCCTGCACGTACCGCCAGCAGCACTCGCACTGCTGGGCCGAGGCGGGCCGCGCGCGGAAGGCCTGGGCGCCCGTGCCCGACGGCAAGCGACTCGTCGCCATCCAGGCCGACACCGGCAAGACCCTCTGGCAGCACGACCGGCCCGTCTGGGTCATGACGCCCGCGGTGGACGGCCCCCACCTGTGCTTCTACGACGGCCGAGTCGTCTGCCTCGACCGCACGACGGGCAAGGAGCTGTGGGCGTCCGAGCCCGTCAAGTCGCGGCCCGCAGGCAGCGACTACTCGCCACGCCTCGCCATCCGCGACGGCCGCGTGCTCTTCTCGCCCTTCGGCACGATCCACGTCTTCGACGTCGCCTCCGGCAGGCTGCTCTGGTCGGTCAAGGGCAAGCCGCGCAGCGGCCACTACTGCATCGAGGACTTCTTTGTGATGCCGGACCGCGTGTGGGCCTTCGACAACGGCAGGAAGACCTACGTGTCGTGGTCCATCGGCGACGGCCAGCCGTCGAAGAGCATCTCGTGCAAGCCGGGCACCTACTTCATGCACCAGCGCTGCTACCCGGGCAAGGCGACCGAGCGGTTCCTGCTCGCGGCGCGCACCGGCACGTCGTTCGTGGACATCGCGGCTGGCGACTGGCAGATCCACCACTGGGCGCGCGGCGGCTGCATCTACGGCGTCATGCCCGCCAACGGCCTGCTCTACCTGCCCTCCCACGCCTGCGCCTGCTACATGCAGACCAAGCTCAACGGCCTCAACGCGCTCGCACCCGCCAGAGACTCGGGACGAGACCCGACCGACGCGGGACGCGCCGCGCGCCTCGAGCGCGGCCCCGCCTACGGGTCCTCACTCGCCCCTCGTCCCTCGTCCCCCGCGCCTTCATCGTCCTGGCCGGTGTTCCGGCACGACAACGCGCGCAGCGGCCGCGCCGGCTGCACCGTGCCCGGCTCGCTCGCGAGCGCGTGGACGGCGAAAATCGGCGGGCAGCTCACCCAGCCGGTGGCGGCGGGCGGCAAGGTGTTCGTCGCGTCGGTCGAGCGCCATGCGGTCTACGCGCTGGAGGCGGCGACGGGCCGCGAGGCCTGGCACTTCGTGGCTGGCGGGCGGGTCGATTCCCCGCCGACCCTCCACCGCGGCCTGGCCGTCTTCGGCTGCGCCGACGGCTCGGTCTACGCGCTGCGCGCCGCCGACGGCCAGCTCGCATGGCGCGTCCGCGCCGCGCCGGGCGACCGCACGCTCGTGTCCTACGGCCAGCTCGAATCCGTCTGGCCACTCCACGGCAGCGTGCTCGTCGTCGACGACACGGTCTACGCCGTCGCCGGCCGCTCCATGTTCCTCGACGGCGGCATGACCATGGCCCGCATCGCGCTCGCCACCGGCAGGGTGCTCTCCGAGACGACGATGGACGAGAAGATCCCCGGCTCCGACAAGACGCTCCAGGACGTGATGCTCGCGCGCAAGATGCCCGTGGCGACCAAGGACGTGCTCTCGAGCGACGGCAAGGTCATCTTCATGAAGACCCAGCCCTTCAGCCTCGCCGGCAAGCGGATCCCGAGCCCGGTCTTCTCGCCCGAGGGCGAGCCGCAGGGCAAGGACGACTGGATGGTGAGCCCCTTCGCGCAGCGCGGCGAGGGCGTCCACCTGTTCTCGCCGACGAGCTTCCTCGACGGCTCGTGGTACCACCGCTCCTACTGGACCTACGGCCGCGGCGCCGGCGAGGTGTGGGAGTACTGGCACGTGCCCGGCCGGCTCGCCCCCAGCGGCCGCATCATGGCCGTCGACGGCGAGCAGGCCTTCGGCTACTGCCGCGACCCCGAGTACCTGTGCAACTCCTCCGTCCTCGAGTACCGACTCTACGGCGCCAAACACTCCTCGCCCTACCGCAACATGTTCCACCGCCGGCGCGGCCGCATCAAGAACGACATGACCGACTGGCGCGAGCGGGCCAAGCACCCCGAGGGCGAGCTGACCACCGTCGCCTACAACTGGAAGATCGAGCATCCGCCCGTCGTCGTGCGGGCCATGGCCCTCACGCCGGAGCAGCTCCTCGTCGCCGGCCCGCCCGACCTCGTGGACGAGAAAGCCATGTGGGGACGCTCCAACGACAAGGCCTTCGGCGAGAAGATGGCCGACCAGGCCGCCGCACTCGCCGGCAGCAAGGGCGCACGGATGTGGGTGCTCGACAAGCGCACCGGCACCAGGCAGGCCGACTACCGCCTCGACGCCGCGCCCGTCTTCGATGGCCTCATCGTCGCCGACCGCAGGGTCCTCATCGCCACGACCGACGGCCGCGTCCAGTGCTGGGCGGCCAGGTAGACAGGCAGCCCCAGTCCCGCAGGGCTTGCCCTGCGGAGCGAATCGAGTAGCATAGGCGGACGGCGGAGGGACCGGCTTCCAGGAAGCCGGTCCCGTCCCACGTTCCGGGAAGCGTGTCAGGGGAAAGGAGAACGCGATGTCCAGAGCAGTCTCGCGCCGTGGGTTCCTGAGCGGCCTGGCCGCCACGGCGGCGGCGTTCAGCATCGTGCCGCGGCGCGCGCTCGGCGGCCCCGCGGCGCCGAGCGACAGCCTGGGCGG